>CAZFRT010000031.1:0-14134 GCA_964521455.1 uncultured Azospirillum sp. | reverse complement strand
GATATTCCGTTTCCTGATTGGGAACAGATGAACCCATCCATATATACAATTAAATCACTCGCCGCATTATCAAAAAAATCGCCTCTTGCTATATTAATGTCATCAAGAGGGTGCTACGGACACTGTACATTTTGTGCCAATCCGTGGATATATAAAAAAGTGCGCTTCAGGTCGCCTGAAAATGTTATTGCGGAATTAAAATATTTAAAAGAAAAATTTAAGATAAAAGAAGTTCATTTTCTGGACGATAACCTTATAGCTCACCATGATTATGCGACAAAATTGTTTAATTTAATGATTAAAGAGAAGTTGAATCTTGTCTGGAATTGCCCGAACGGGGTCAGGGGGGATTCGTTGACCTTGGAGCTTGCGAAGCTGATGAAAAAGTTCCCTCCCTGCCACCGAGAACAACGGCATTCGGTTCCATGCTCAGCCATTTGATTGATGACACAAATATTGAAAATTTTCAGCCGATGAACATTAATTTCGGCATATTCCCGACCATTCAGGGCGAAGTTACCGCTAACGGCAAATTTCGCAAAATCAAAGGAGCCGATCGTAAAAAAGCTTATTCCGACAGAGCTTTGAATGATATTAAAATCTGGCTGGAGGCTCTTTGAAATGAAATTGCGGCATAAACAGTCCAATCAGGAAAATTTTCCGGTCATCTCTTTCTTTTTTGAAAAAAAACTTAAAAGAATTATTTCCGATTATTATCAATTTGCTCGTTATGCCGATGATGTTGCCGATGATGACAAACTTTCAGCCAAAGAAAAACTCAAACAACTCGATGAATTGGAAAAAGTTTTTTTCGGCACGCAAAAAACTTCTAAAAAACTTCCCTTTGCCGTCAAGCTTCGCGAAGAATTTCTAAAGGAAAACCTTTCCACTTCCTTAGCCTCCGACTTATTAAAAGCCTTTCGACAGGATGCAGAAGGAAAAGAATACAAAACTTGGGCTCAGCTTACCGACTATTGCAAGTATTCCGCTGCTCCGGTCGGGCGTTTTATGCTGGCGATTCATGATGAAAACCCATCTACTTATCTGCCATCAAACTCGCTTTGTGCGGCATTGCAGATTGTTAATCATCTGCAAGATATAAAATATGATGCAAAATTATTAAAAAGGGTGTATATTCCTCTTGATTTGCAAAAAGAATTTAACATCTCTCCGGCAGATTTTCTTAAAAACAAGGAAACGCCTGAGCTTAAGCGGCTTATATCCCACATATTGGAGAAGGTTACCGGACTATTGAAAGATGCTGAAATTCTTCCGCAGATTGTAGACTCTTTGCGACTCCGCGTCTACCTTTACATGACGTTGTTTTTAACTCGGCGTCTAATGAATAAAATCCGTAAGGGCGATGTTTTGGCAAAAGAGATAAAGCTCTCCGGCCTTGACTGGGTAATATCCTTATGTTATGCCGGAACTAAAAGCTTGTTTACAAAGAAAAAAAGTTTGACAACTAAAGGTTTTTAAATGAACGATATCAGGCAAATTGTAAAAAAATCAGGAACGTCTTTTTTCTGGAGCATGAAGTTTCTTCCTAAAGCAAAAAGAGAAGCGATGTATACGTTATATGCCTTCTGCCGCCATATTGATGACATTATTGATGGTGATATGCCTCTGAAAGAAAAATCTGAACTGATTAACGCTTGGCGGGAAGAATTGGATAATATTTATGAGAAAAAAATTCCGGCAACGGATATCGGCCGCAAAATTTATAAAAACTGCATGCGGTTCAAACTTCCGAAAGAAGAATTTATTCGTCTTATCGACTGTATTTCCATGGATATTCCTAAGCCGATGCAAGCTCCTGATTTAAAACAATTTTTTGCATATTGTCGAGGTGTCGCCGGCGTTCCGGGGAGTTTGTCCCTTCGCATTTTCGGTTGCAGAGATGAGAAAACAATTGAGGATTTATCAACCTCTTTGGGCAATGCTTTGCAGATTACCAATATTCTTCGCGATGTTAAAGAGGATGCTTTATCTGATCGACTTTACATTCCGAAAGAGTTCTTGAAAAAGGCAAAAATCACTTCTCACAACCCAAAAACGGTTATTGTGGACAAGAACTTATCAATTGCCCGAGAAGAACTGGCAAAAATCGCCGACAATGAATTTGAGAAGGCCTATCAGCTTATCAAAACTTTGGATAAAGATACTGCCAGACCTGTTAAAATCATTGCCGGTGTTTATAAAAAATATTTTGACATTATGCAAAACCGCGGTTGGGAGATTATTTCCCCGAAACCGAGAATTTCAAAATTCGGCAAATTAACCCTTGCTCTCAAAGCCATTTGCTCCAAATGAGTTCAGCCAAACGCAGATACCATATCATCGGCGGCGGAATTGCCGGACTTTGTTGTGCAAAATTTATCAGAGAAAAAAATCCGCAGGCGGAAATCATCGTTTATGAAGCGGCAAACCATTGCGGCGGACGATGCTATTCCTTTTATGACAAAACTCTGGGAACGGAAACGGATAATGCCACCCATGTTGCTCTGGGAGCCAACAAAAACATTTTGAAACTATTGCAAAAAAAAGAATTGCAGTCAGGTATCAGATTTTGGAACAACGGAAAGCTTGTCAGTGCAATTCACGGTATTCCTGAAGCCGGACTTGCCATGTGCAACACACCTTTTGTACAAATCAGTACGGCTATTCTCCGAAAAGTCTTTTTGAAATTGTTTCCTTTTCTACCTTACAAACTCAAAGTATTTTTTTCACAGAATAATCTTTCGGATGTTTTAATCAACCCGTTGCTTTCTTATCCGACTACAATAAAATACGGCTATAAACTTTTGTCTTTTCAAGAAAAATGCAACAAAATCAGCGAGCTTGTTTTTAATAAAAAAATCATCCGTCTTGATACTGATGAGGTTGTTATTTCCGCTATTGACGCTCATCAATACAGTCGGATTTTCAAAACACCGGAATTTGAATTTAATACAATTATCAATATTCATTATCGTACCAGCATGCCGATTACCCTGCCCCGAAAGCTCAGATTTTTAGGCTTAAAAAACTGTACGGCACAATGGGTATTTGTGCATGATAACATTTTATCCGTAACAATCAGCGATGCGGAAGATATTTCTTTAAATAATGAAGAACTGGCTCTTAAAGTTTGGAAAGAGATATGCTCTATTCGAGAACGAGAAGCTGCTTTTTTACCTACTCACAAGGTGTTAAGACATAAACGGGCAACCATTCGGCAAAATGATAAAAACAATGCTCTTCGTCCGGTTTCTGCCGTTACCCGTTATGATAATTTATTTATTGCAGGTGATTGGACCATGAAAAACTGGCCGGCTTGTCTTGAAGCTGCCGTTTTATCCGCTCGTCGAGCTGTTTCTAAGTTCATATAAATCTATTTTTTTGACAAAGTCTTTATTTTTCATATAAAAAATCTTTTTATCACTATCCTTAAGTCTACCTATAGAATTATTGAAAAAGCTCATTTTCAAATTAGTTATATGACGTGCACTAATGAAAATCATAAAATCAAAAAGGAGAATTAAAATGACAACTCAAGGTGTTCGTTATCCTACTTTCGCTTTTATTACCGGCGGTTCCGGACAAGCCGACGATGGTATTCCGCCGCAACCGTTTGAAACTTTCTGCTATGACTCCGCTTTATTGCAAGCCAGAATTGAAAACTTCAATGTTGTTCCTTACACTTCTGTTTTACCTAAAGAATTATATGGTAAAATTTTACCGATTAATGACAAAATCGTCAGCCAATTTAAACATGGTGCCGTTTTGGAAGTGATTATGGCCGGACATGGTGCCAGCCGTGATGAACACAAAGCCATCGCCACCGGTCTCGGTGTTTGCTGGGGTAAAGATAAAAACGGTGAGCTTATCGGCGGATGGGCTGCTGAATATGTCGAATTCTTCGACACTCAGATTGACGATGAAATCGCCAAAGGTCATGCCGAAATGTGGTTGAACAAGTCTTTGAATCACGAATTGTCCATTCGTGGTGTTGAAAAACACTCGGAATTCCAGATGTGGCACAACTATATCAATATTACCCAACAGTTTGGTTACAGCCTGACCGCCATGGGCTTCTTGAATTTCGAGCACGCAGATCCCGCTCAAGCATAACATTCTAACCGACAGAGGCTCAGTTTGCCAAGAACTGAACCTCTGTTTGTTTTTATCATATTATGAGGATTAATATTATGGCTGATAAACAACAAACAAAGTCATCCATCGTTGCAAAAGACAATCCGAAAGGCTTGGGAGTCTTCGCTTTGGCCAGTATTGTCGTCAGTTCTATGATCGGCGGCGGAATTTACAGCCTGCCTCAAAATATGGCCGCAGGAGCTTCTGCCGGTGCTGTTCTTTTGGCATGGCTGATTACCGGTATCGGTATTTATTTCATCGCCAACACTTTCCGCATCCTTTCAACTGCCAAACCTGACCTTACCGCCGGTATTTATATGTACAGCCGAGAAGGTTTCGGGCCTTATGCAGGATTTACAATCGGTTGGTCATACTGGTTGTGTCAGGTGTGCGGAAATGTCGGTTACGCCGTCATTACTATGGACGCATTAAACTACTTCTTCCCGCCTTATTTTGCCGGAGGAAACAATTTATTGTCCATTATCGGCGGTTCACTTATCATTTGGGGATTTAATTTTCTGGTCTTGAAAGGCATACGTCAAGCGACGATTGTAAACATGATCGGCACAATTGTTAAAATTGTTCCGCTGCTTTTGTTTATTCTCATCATTGCCTTTGTTTTCTCTTCTTCAAAATTTGATTTTGACTTTTGGGGAGAAAATCTGGCCACTCAGGCAAAAATCGGCGGATTAAGCACCCAGATTAAGAGCACCATGTTGGTTACCTTATGGGCTTTCATCGGTATTGAAGGAGCCGTGGTTATGTCTAACCGGGCAAAAACGCCTAATGACGTCGGAACAGCCACCCTGCTCGGCTTTTTGGGATGTTTGGCAATATACATTCTTTTGTCGCTGCTGCCATTTGGGTTTATGTCTCAGGCAGAGCTTGCCGCTGTTCCTAATCCGTCCACGGCCGGTATTTTGGAAAAAATTGTCGGACCATGGGGTTCTTGGCTGATGAATATCGGCTTATTAGTTTCCGTTTTGACCAGCTGGTTGGCTTGGACAATGGTTACCGCCGAAATTCCTCATGCCGCCGCTCAAAACGGAACTTTCCCGAAACAGTTTGCAATCGTCAACAAAAACGGTTCTCCGTCCGTTTCCTTGTGGGTAACCTCAATTATGATGCAGTTGTTCATTCTGTTGGTTTATTTCTCAAACAACGCATGGAACACCATGTTAAGCATTACCGGAGTTATGGTTCTTCCGGCTTACTTGGCATCCTGTGCTTATTTGTGGAAAATCTGCGAAGACGGAGAATACCCGAACAGCATTCCGGTTAAGCGTTCCGCAGCATTGATTACTGCCGTTCTGGGTTCTTTATACGCCTTATGGCTCATTTATGCCGCTGGTTTGAATTATCTTTTGATGGCGGTTGTCATCGTTGCCTTGGGTATTCCGGTTTATATCCGGGCTCGTCGGCAAAACGCCCCTGAAAAAGACGCTTTTTCAAGCGGAGAACTGGTCTTTGCATGGGCTTTGATTCTTATCGCAATTTGGGCGGTTTATGCCTTCTCAAGAGGAATTGTTTCTCTTTAAGAATGCTTTATATTTATGAAAAAAACATCCTCGATTATTTTCGAGGATGTTTTTTTACTCTTTTTCTAGCCTAAAAGGTTTCCACCAATCGCCACGGTTGAAGCCGGCATATCAACAAATTCAATATTAATATTATGCAAATCAGCTTTTAAGCGATCATATAAAAATTCAGTCAGAATTTTAGCCAATCCGGCTTTATTGCCAAAACCGATTGATTTCATTTCTGCCAACACGCCGATATTTTCCTTTTTTCCGCCAAAAGACATATTCGGATTATAACGATAGTCCACAATTACATAACTTATCGGCTTGTGAAGCTCAGACGCAACTAACTCCGCCCCTTCGACAACCAGATTGTCAATTTGTTCTTGTGCCAGCTTGGCATTACTGTTAATGATTAAAAATGGCATTTTATTCTCCTTTGATGTTTTATTTTTTTTAACATAAAGCATCTTTTTTTGAATTTCAAAGATTATTTTATATTGATTTTTAGACAAAAATATCGTACATTAGCCACAAAGGAGTTAAATATGTCTAAAGAACAAAGTCAGTTAGATTATACCATTCAGTTTTTTCGTCAGAAATTAAAAGATGATACACTCTCCTTAGATGAGAAAAGAGTTTGTCTGTTTTATCTGAATGAACTTAAAACCACCATCTGTTGCCCCGATGATGAAAAATTCCGTCCTTTTCACAAATGTATCGGCGGGACCGGCGACCGCATGGTTTTTCACAAATTTGTTCTCAGAGATAAGGATGATAACGTTCGGCTTAATTCTGATAACTCCCTTTGCCACGCAATTTGCGGTTTTCAGGATTTTGAAACCTATCTGCAATACATCCGCGGCGAAAAGAAGGTTCGCCCTAAAGCTTTGTCTTTTTATAACGGTATTTCTCAAGCCGATTATATCGAAACGGAACGTTTTCTGTTAAATCAATTCGAACGTTAAAAAAATAAAGCCCCTTTTCAGGGGCTTTATTTTAGTCTTCGATATTATCAATTTCTGGTTCACTAACCGTATCCGGTTCAGTATCCTCATATTCCGAGATTGTTTCTCCCAGAACTTCGGAGCCGGTCTCCTCCTCGATTTCCTCATTATCTCCGTCATCGGCATCCAGCCATGTAACGGAAACAACTTTCTCGTTCTCTGCCGTTCGGAACAGGATAACACCCTGAGTTTTACGTCCGGCAATGCGGATATCGGCTACCGGCATACGGATCAACTTACCGCCGTCGGTTACCATCATAATCTGGTTGTCATCCTCAATCGGGAAGGAACTTACAATTTCCTTATTGCGGGCTGACATTTCCATATTGGCAATACCCTGACCGCCACGTCCGGTTACACGATATTCATAAGAAGATGAACGCTTACCATAACCGGTTGAGGTTACAGAGAGAATAAACTCTTCTTTCTCTTTCATCTCCAGATATTTTTCCGGTGTCAAAACATTCAACAAGCCGGTTTCTTCCGGAGCAACACAAGAATCTCCACCCCGTTCAGCTTCCAGACGCTTGATAGCGGAAGTAACTTTTGCGTACTCGTCGCGTTCTTCGGTTGTGGCGTCGCTGTGTTTCAGAATAGACATAGAGATAACCTCGTCATCTTCTGCCATCTTGATACCGCGGACACCGGTTGAGTTTCTGCCGACAAAGACGCGGACATCGGTTACCGGGAAGCGGATACATTTACCGCTCTTGGCTGCCAACATAATATCATTGTCTTCATGACAGATACGAACGTTAATCAGTTTGTCGCCTTCGTCCAACTTCATGGCAATTTTACCGTTGGACTGAACATTTACAAAGTCCATTAAGGAGTTACGTCTGACATTACCCTGAGAGGTTGCAAACATAATGGACATATTCTGGCACTCTTCCTCATTCTCCGGAAGTTTCATAATTGTGGTGATGGTTTCGCCTTCATCCAACGGTAACAGATTGATGAACGGTTTACCTTTGGATGTCGGAGAACCAAGAGGCAGTTTATAAACTTTCATCTTATAAACCAGACCTTTGGAAGAGAAGAACAATACCGGCGTATGGGTCGAAGCCACAAACAAGCGAGTTACAAAATCCTCGTCTTTGGTTGACATACCGGACTTGCCTTTACCACCGCGTTTCTGTGCTTTATAAGCATTCAGAGGAACACGTTTGATATAGCCTGCTTCGGTTACGGTAACAACCATTTCTTCTCTTTGAATCAGAGATTCAATGTCGGTATCGTATTCAATGTCTTCAATCTTAGTACGGCGTGGGGTTGCATATTCATCCTTAATAGCAACAAACTCATCACGCATAATGCCGTAAAGTTTTTCACGACTTGCCAAAATAGACAGGCACTCTTTAATTTCTTCCCCGATGGACATTAATTCTTCATGAATTTTATCTCTTTCCAGACCGGTTAAACGTTGCAATTTCAAGTCCAAAATCGCTTTAGCCTGATTTTCAGACAAGTGATAAAAACCGTTTTCAACTTTACGATCCGGTTCATCAATCAAGATAACCAGAGGTTCAACATCACCGGCCGGCCATGCTTTGGCTAACAAAGCTTCTTTGGCTTCCTGCGGGTTTGGAGAAGTGCGGATTAAGTCAATAACCGGATCCAGATTTTCAACCGCAATGGCTAAACCAACCAAGGTATGGGCTCTGTCACGGGCTTTGTTTAATTCATAAATCGTACGACGACGGATAACTTCCTCACGAAATTCAACAAATGCGGAAATGATGTCTTTCAAGTTCATCATCATCGGACGACCACCGTTAATCGCCAACATATTCATACCGAAACTGGTTTGTAACGGGGTGTATTTATAAAGCTGGTTTAAGATAACGTCGGCCTGAAAATCGCGTTTAATCTCAATCACAACGCGGACACCCTGACGGTCAGATTCATCACGGATTTCAGAAATACCCTCGATTTTCTTCTCTTTAACCAATTCAGCAATGCGAGTAATTAAAGCAGCTTTGTTGACCTGATAAGGAATCTCGTGGACGATGATGGCGTCCTTATCCTTACGCAGTTCTTCAATGGTGCATTTTGCACGCATCATTACCGAGCCGCGGCCGGTCAGATAAGCGGATTTTGCACCGCTGTAACCCAAAATCAGACCACCGGTCGGGAAATCCGGTCCAGGGACGATATTAATCATATCTTCAACAGAAATTTCCGGATTATCAATATAGGCACAGCACGCATCCAAAACTTCACCGAGGTTGTGCGGAGGGATGTTGGTTGCCATACCGACGGCGATACCGTTTGCACCGTTAATCAATAAGTTCGGGTATCTTGCCGGCAATACAGACGGTTCTTGCAAAGTTTCATCATAGTTCGGAATAAAGTCAACCGTGTCTTTGTCAATGTCTTCAATTAAGGCGTGAGCCACTTTCTCCAGACGAGCCTCGGTATAACGCATAGCAGCAGCACTATCACCATCCATGGAACCGAAGTTACCCTGACCATCCACCAAAGGCAAACGCATTGAAAACGGCTGAGCCATACGAACCATTGCTTCGTAAATGGAGCTATCACCGTGCGGGTGATATTTACCCATAACATCGCCGACAATACGAGCAGATTTACGATACGGGCGATTATAATCATAACCGTTCTCATACATTCCGTAAATAATACGGCGGTGAACCGGCTTCAAACCATCGCGGACATCCGGCAATGCACGAGACACGATAACGCTCATCGCATAATCAAGGTAAGAACGACGCATTTCCTCCGAAATTTCAACGGGTAAAACCCCATCCATATTCTTCGGAGCGTCTATGATTTCAATTTCATCAGTCACTTTTTATTCCTCTTTCATATTTTAACTGGGTTGAGATTAGCAAAATTACGGTTTTGACTCCAGCCAATTATCAAACTTATACCCATCAAAAAAGACCGTTTTCTTCTCTATGGGCAAAAAAACGGCCTTAAAATCGATTTTGAGAAAATTAAAAACTAAAAAGTTAACATCCCGATAAAAAAAGCAAAATTAAATCCAGAGATAAACCAAACAGCAAAAAACGTAAAATAATGTGAAATACACTACCCTCGCCCACCATTTCGCCTTGCGGACCTTGTCAGGCAAACAGGCAAATAAAACATAAGCGATAAGAAAGAGTTTGGAAAACGATTTTACTAATTCAATAAACATATCCGGTCCGAGTTCAACTTGCTTACATTCCAAAGTTTCAGGATATTTTTCCGCAAACCAATATGCTAACATGGCAGATACCATACAAAAGACCCAAGAGCCTAAAATAAAAATCACGGCTTTTTTAATATAATTCAGATGCCTTTTGATAAATTCCATTTGTTTTCCATCTTGTGAAAGTTAATAAGAATTTCAGTATATAAAACTATATCTTTTATACTAGTGGTTTTTGAGATTTTATACCCAAAGATAAATCACAATATTACTTCCGCATTACTTCAACAAGTGAAGTACTGACAATTATTTTCGTCAAAATTCATCTTAGAGTTAATACAAAAAAAATGCCACTCGGACAGACTTCTTCCAAGTGGCATAAAAACTATATATAATGTTTTCCTTTAAATGTCAAGGACTTTATTCCTAGAAGGGAATATCGTCATCCAAGTCTGCCGGAGCTGCCGCAGAAGAATTATCCCAACCGCCGGAAGAAGCGGAGAAGACATCATTTCCGCCGGCTGGAACGCCATCGCCGCGGCCGTCTAACAGAACCATATTGCCGCTAAAGTTTTGCAGAACGATTTCCGTTGTATATCTTTCCTGACCGTTATTATCTTCCCACTTGCGAGTTTGAAGCTGCCCTTCCAAATAAACTTTGGAACCTTTTCTTAAATATCTTTCTGCAACATCGGCCAACTGCGGGTTAAAAATAACTACGCGGTGCCATTCCGTTCTTTCTTTTCTTTCTCCGGACAGTTTATCTTTCCAACTATCTGAAGTTGCGATATTTAAATTGACAATTTTGGAACCGTTTTGAGTATTGCTTACCTTTGGATCTGCTCCGAGATTACCGACCAGAATTACTTTATTGATACTTCCAACCATAGTTATTTTACCTTATTAATGAATTAAAACTGGCAATGATTATATCTGAAATAAAAGAGAATAAAACAGAAAATCAATAGACCTGTGTATATTCGCCGTTAGAGAATTTATAAATGCCGTAGTGGGTTGAATTTTGAGGATTTCCGTTAATAAACATTACCTTTCCCCAACCGGTTTCTATTTTATCTTCTTCCAAAGCTTTGGCTAACTTATCATAATTGAAAGAATCCGCCTTATTCACAATTTCTTCCCAAAGCTTAACCGCAGAATAGCCATAAAGAGCCAAGCCTTCCAGTTCCACACCTTGTAAACGCAGTTGAACCATTGTTTCCGCAAAATCAGGACTATTTTTAAGGCTCGGCAAGGCTATCAAATAAGTATTTTCCGCCAGAGAACCCATCACTTTTCTAAAATCATCTCCGGTTTGGTATTTATTGGTAAAAATGATAAAATCACGATCTTGATTTTTCAGCTTTTTAGAGATTTTTGAGATATTTTTCGGCTTGCCTAAAATATAGGCAATATGAATATTGTTGCGGGTAATATCTTCAACCATCTCGCTGTAATTATCATTATAATTATTGAAATTAAACGCTTTCAACAGTGAAGAAACCCCTGCTTTACGAAATTCACTTTGTACAGAAGCCGCTAATTCGACAATACTGCGAATATTGCTGTTATAAATAATTGCCACCTTCTGTCCCTTGAACGCCTGATTGTAATATTTGAAGAAATCTTTAGCCTGATTATCTTTATATCCGAGCATTTTGACCAAGCCCTTGTGGCTCTGTTTGGCATCACTCTCCGATAAAGCCAGCGGTACAATTTGGAAAATCTTAGCTTTGGCATAGATATTGGCCACATTATCAAAAGAATTACTGCAATACGGACCGATAACCAATGACATCTTATCTTTTCGGTTGGCATTAACAGCCATCATCTGAGCCGTAGACACAGCCAGACGATCATCGCATTGGTCATCAACGCTAATAAGATTTATCTTCTTACCGATTAAACCGCCCTGCTCATTAATTTCTTCCACAGCCGTCGTTACACCGGAAATCAATTCATATCCTAATTTCTGGTGTTCGCCTTCTTTCGGTGCAATTACGGCAATATTAACACCGGCATGGGCAACTTCTGCAATAAGCAAAAATACAACAGGGATTATTTTTTTATACAGCTTCAGCATTCAATACTATTATTGTTAACAAACTTTGTGCATATTAGCCTGATTTGAAAAAAAAGCAAGTTTTTTGTCAGCCTCGCTTTTAGCTAAAATTTCTATTGCCAATCCTCCTTCTCCTCACTATATTATTCTCGCTGAAGGAGAGGAGTAAAATGGCTGATAATAAATTTATCGAAATCAAAGGTGCCAGGGAGCACAACTTAAAGAATATTGACATCAATATTCCTAAAGATAAATTGACGGTTATTACCGGTTTATCCGGTTCGGGAAAATCTTCTCTTGCGTTCGATACGATTTACGCCGAAGGACAAAGACGTTATGTCGAAAGTTTATCCTCTTATGCCAGACAATTCCTCGAATTGATGAAAAAACCGGATGTAGATTCCATTGAAGGCCTTTCTCCGGCCATTTCCATTGAGCAAAAAACTACCTCGCATAATCCGCGTTCTACCGTCGGCACGGTTACAGAAATTTATGACTATATGCGTCTGTTGTGGGCACGGGCTGGAACTCCTTATTCTCCGGTGACCGGACTACCTATCGAATCTCAGACCGTTTCACAAATGGTTGACCGGATTATGGAAATGCCGTTCGGAACCAAACTTATGCTTTTGGCTCCGATTGCCCGGGGTAAAAAAGGTGAATTTAAAAAAGAATTTGAAACCCTCCAGAAACAAGGATACCAACGTTTGAATATCGATGGAGAAGTTTATAGCATTGAGGAACTTCCCGAACTCAACAAAAATCAAAAACACGATATTGAGGTCGTTATAGACCGTATTGTCGTCAAAGAGGGGATTTCCGAGCGTTTGGCTCAATCTTTTGAAACCGCCCTCAAACTCGGAGACGGTCTGGTTTATGCCGAAGATGTCTCAACTAAAAAACGGACGGTTTTCTCCTCAAAATTTGCTTGCCCGGTATCCGGTTTTACAATTGAAGAAATTGAGCCGAGACTGTTTTCTTTTAACAACCCTTACGGAGCCTGTCCGCATTGCGACGGTATCGGTGCCCGTCTTTATATGGATCCGGACTTGATTGTGCCGAACCCTAACCTTTCCCTAAGTCAGGGAGCCATAGCCCCTTGGAACTCCGGAAAATCCGCCTTTTACAGCCAAACAATCAATTCTCTTTGCGAGTTTTTGGGCATTCGTCCGAGTACTAAATGGAAAGATTTATCCGAAGAAGCCAAACAGGTTATTCTTTACGGCTCCGGAAATGTCTGCGTGCCGATGGTTTATTCTCGTTTTATGACCGACAAGCCTTTTGAAGGTGTTATTCCGAATATGGAACGGCGTTTTTTGGAAACGGAATCTTCTTGGGTACGGGAAGAATTTTCTCATTATCAATCCGCCGCTCCGTGTGAGTTCTGCGGAGGGAAAAGGCTTAAACCGGAAGCTTTGGCCGTTAAAATCTGCGGTTTAGACATTATGGAAGCTTCTGAAATGTCTATCAGCAAAGCCCGTGAATGGTTTATGAAGGTGGAAAAACAACTTACGCCGAAAAAAGCAGAAATTGCTCATAAAATTCTAAAGGAAATCATTGACCGACTGACTTTTCTTAACAATGTCGGCTTGGACTACCTTTCCCTTTCCCGTCAATCGGGAACCTTGTCCGGCGGAGAAGCTCAGCGTATTCGTTTGGCTTCGCAAATCGGTTCCGGTCTGACCGGTGTAATGTATGTGTTGGATGAACCTTCCATCGGTCTACACCAAAGAGATAATGACCGATTATTGGAAACGCTTACTCGTTTAAGAGACATCGGTAACACGGTTATTGTGGTTGAACATGATGAAGACGCCATTCGAGCCGCCGACTATCTGGTTGATATGGGTCCCGCTGCCGGAGATTTGGGCGGACAAGTTACGGCTAAAGGTAGCGTTGCGGAAGTCCTTAAAAATCAAAACAGTTTGACCGCTCAATATCTCAATGGAGAAAAGACTATTCCTGTTCCGGAAAAACGTCGTAAAGGTACCGGAAAATTTATCGGGCTGAAAGGTGTTAAAACCAATAATCTCAAAAATATTACGGTTAAGATCCCGCTCGGAACAATGACTTGTATTACCGGTGTCTCCGGTGGCGGAAAATCTTCTCTGATTTTGGAAACCCTTTCCAATGCCTTGAACAAAGAACTTAACGGTTCCCGCGTTCCGTCCGGAAAATATGATGAACTCATCGGGGGTGAAAATATTGATAAAATCATTGATATTGACCAATCCCCAATCGGCAGAACACCTCGCTC
>CAZFRT010000030.1:0-14150 GCA_964521455.1 uncultured Azospirillum sp. | reverse complement strand
GACCAAAACTATATTGCTAAAATCCCGTTCAGCAAAGGCGATGAAGACATCAACCTCGAAGACTTAAATGTTAGAAAACTGCTCAAAGCGGCAAGAAATCACGATTTCTTTATGGGAACGCCGAAACCGCAAAAAGGAGAACCAGAATATATTCCAATCGGAACAACAGCCCCGGTAATCGTAGGAACTGAAAACGTCGAACAAACTGGAAACGCTCTCAAATTTGTAAACGCAAACGGAACAACGACATTTGATAATTTAGTTGGATTAGCCGGCTCAGGAAACGAAAGAACCGCAATCAACGCCGGCTTAACTGGTAATGTAATCTACAGAACAGGAACAGAGATAGCACCGGCAAACTTATACAGCGACTTGTCACAAGTGCTTGGGGCAACGCTTAACGCATTCCGTTTAACGGCGACAATGCAACAAATCAAAGAAATGTTACTATTTTATGGTGGGCGGATAAATGAAGTGATTCGAACACAATACGGTGTTACACCGCCTGAAGGTATCATCGAACAAACCGAGTTTTTGGGCTCTGCACATTGCGACCTTAATATGGATACAGTTTTACAAACTTCTCAAACTTCTGACATCTCACCTCTTGGAGATTCTGCAGGATACTCAACAACATTCTCAGAAGATTACCTTTTCGAAAAATCTTTCACATACTGGTCAGTATTATCAGTAGTTTGCGTTGTAAGGCAAAAACACAAATATTGCCAAGGTCTAAATATGCAGCACACAAAAAAACGCAAATATGATTTCTACAACCCAATGTTCAAAGGACTGGGAATGCAACCAAGACCAAAATCCATCATTTATTTAACCGGCAAAGAAACAGATAAAGACACATGGAACTTTGCACCAGCTTGGCAAGAATATAGATTTGAACTCGATAGAGTGACGGGACTTATGGCACCAAACGTACCAGAAAATCTTGCATATTATAACTATGCAGACCTATACGAAAATGTGCCAAACGCAGGTGAAGAATGGATAAACGAAACACCAGTATATTTAGACAGAACGCTAGTAGTTCAATCAAACAAAACACCTCAGTTTATGGCAGATTTTAGTTTTGACATAGAACGAATTAATACAGTTCCGAACTACATATTACCTGGTATCGACAAAATCTAATGAAATCACTAGACGAAGAAATACGCGAAATCGAGGATATCGGAAAACAAGCGACAGAGAAGCTCATAGAAGAAGTCAACGAAGCCTTAAAAAAAGCAGACGAATTCCATGAGTTTCTCCAAACTTGGATAGACGAAATCGGAAAAGAAAATATATCAGAAATTTATATAAGGAGTAAAAAAAATGGGACTGGGAAGTACTTTAAACTCAATTACAGGAGTGAGCTCAGCGGCGGCTCAGAGCAACAAATACGCAATGGTAAATGCAGCGATAAACAATGCATACCAGAAAGAATTCGCACAGAACGGAGTACAATGGAGAGCAGAAGACCTCAAAAAAGCAGGTTTCAACTCAGCTATAGCGGCAACGGAGGGGGCTACAGCAAGCGGCGGCGGTAGCTTTGGAGGCTCAGGAGGAACACCGGCAGCTAATCCTCTCGATATGATTAATTCAATCATAGGAATGAGAAATCAGACATCAGCAACAGAAAGCCAAAATAATCTAAATGAAGCTCAAGCAATACTCAGCTTAGCTCAAGCAGACAATATTCCAAAAGAACTTAAAGTTAAAATGATGAATGCCTTATCAAACCAGATAACAGCAAACGCAAACGCTACAAATGCAGAAACAAATAAAAAAGAAAAACAATACGGACTTGGCTCAAAAATATTCGGGAACAAGTTTTCAGAAAATTACGATAAAGTCGTAAATTGGTTTAGTGAATAAATTTAACAAACAAAGCTAAACCAATGTGAACCAAAAAAAAGAATAGAACAAAAGCAAAACAAAATTGCAAAGTTTTCATAAACATAAGGAGAACCTTTCATGACAGCATATGGATTGAACAATAACACGGGTACTATACTTAACAATAGTACCAACAATTTCGATAAAGTCAACAAAAGTATTACATCAGCCGGAAATATAGCAAGCAATATAAACAAAGGCTTTCAATACCTCAACGAATGGCAAAACGCTCAAAGCGGCGGTGAAAAGCTACAGACAATCGGAAAAGCGGCTCTGGCTTTCATGGGTAAATAAAAAAAATGACCCAAATATAATAACAGGGCAACCGTAGTTGCACCACTATTTTTATAATGTGGTGTCATCTGGCGGTATAGAACCGAGAGGGGTAACCGCCAGATTTTTTTTAACAAAAAAAATAGTAAAAAAGCATGGTTTGCGAAAATCCAAGATACATATACCTAAGACCGCACTATCCAATACACATACACAGCGAAAAAGAGCTACACAAACTTAATAAGCCAAGTATGGAATATAAAAAAGGATGGCAACAAATAGCAGTACCTTGCGGCCAATGCCAATGTTGTAAAATTGAAAAAGCAAACGAATGGGCAACAAGAATTGTCAACGAAGCTAAAATGTGGGATAACAAAGGACTATTTCTCACATTAAGCTACAACAACAAACACCTACCATTTAACAAACAAGGCTTAACAACGCTTAAACGTAAAGACATTATAGACTTCAAAAAACGGCTAAGAAAATATGCAGAAAAACATCAATTACCAATTAAAGAATGGATAAATCCATACAACGGCAAAATAGAAAGGCCAATCAGAACCTTTGAATGTGGAGAATATGGTTTTAATGGAACAAGAGCCGCAATCGGCGGAAATCCTCACTATCATATGATTGTAATGAACTGGACAGTAAACGACCTAGAATTCGATAAAATAAGCAAAAAATCAGGGCTACCAATTTATAAGTCAAAAACAATAAACAAAATTTGGGGGAAAGGTCACTGCCCTATTGGAATGATCGACTACAAATCAGCAGCATATGTCGCACGCTATACCATGAAAAAAAACGGATTAGCAAAAATCAAAAGAGAATATTACGATGTTGTCGAAGTTAACGAAGAAACAGGACTACCAGAAATAAAAACAAAATATCGCAACAAAAAAGGACTTCAAGAAAACGAGTTTATATCAATGAGCCAAGGCATAGGAAGAACGTGGTTTATAAACAACAAACAAGAAATTATAGAAAATAACTGCATTATCATATCTTCAAATGGTGAAGTTATGACCAGAAAAGTACCAAGATATTATCGAAAAGTATGGCAACAAACAAACTGGGAAGAATACGAAAAATGGAGATATGAACTCAAAAAAGAAATAGAAAAACAAGAAATAAAAGAAATTGCCAAATATAATTTACCAGAAAAAATGCTCGAAGAAGCTAAAATTTATTGGATAAGTAAACAAAAAATTAACAACTGGAAAGCAAAAAAAGAAAGACTACAACGAAGAGAAGTAGCATAATTATTTCGAGTTTACGCACAACGCTACGCTGTTGTGGGCTTCGCATTGTGGAAAACTCATTTATTACGTGCAAAAAATTTAAAGAAATACAAGGTTGAAAATTAGTCAACAAAAAAAAGTTGCAAAAATACAAAAAAAGTTATTGCAATTTAAAAAAATCTATGTGCTAAAATAAAGATACGGCGGGAGTGTTGCCTTTCGCTCCCGCTATCAAAAAAAATGACGTATATTATATATTATGTATAGTAAGTGGCGTAAAATAACATGTTTGTCGGAAATATAACAAATTGAACGCACAGGACGAGATGAAGAAAAAGAGACATATTAAATATCATCAGCACGATCTCAGCATTGCAAAAATATTTTACAAAGATGCCGCAATCAGTTTTTTCGTATAATCATTTTCCGGATAATTAAATATTTCAGACATTGTTTTCAGTTCAATCAGTTTTCCATCTTTCATAACGGCCACTCTATCTGAAACGGCTTTTATCACATTCATATCATGAGAAATAAAAATATAACTCAAGTTTCTGTCTTTTTGTATTTTATTCAACAACTCCACAATTTGCATTTGAATTGTAACATCCAAAGCTGACGTCGGTTCATCCAAGACCAAAATTTCCGGTTCCAAAACCAATGCTCTGGCGATTGCTATTCGCTGTCTTTGTCCTCCGGAAAATTCATGAGGATATTTTGAAAGGACATCATCTGACAAACCGACTTCTTTCAATACATTGACAATACGTTTTAATCGCTCACTTTTATTCAATTCTGAAAAATGAACATCCAATCCCTCGCCGACAATTTCTTTAATATTCATACGCGGATTCAATGAATTATACGGATCTTGAAAAACAATTTGAACCTTTTTGCGAATATCCTGATTGTTTATCGGCATATGTGTTTGATTTTCAATAATATTATAAACAACATTTCCGTTGTTTCTGCGGATAAGATTTGCTATGGACAATCCCAAAGTTGTTTTTCCGGAGCCGGATTCCCCAACAATTCCTAAAGTTTCACCTTGCATCAAAGACAAAGAAACATTATCAACTGCCTTAAGAACATCAATTATCTTACCCCAAAAATTCTTTTTTATCGGATAAATAACAGATAAACGTTCAACATCAAGAACAGATACAGAAGTGTTTTTTTTACTATTTTTCAATAGCAAATGAGAATTAATTAATGTTTTTGTATAGCTCGACCTTGGGTTTTCAAAAACATCTTCAATTGCCCCCTGCTCCACAATTCTGCCATCTTTCATCACACAAACTTTATCCGCAACTTTACGGATAACCGATAAATCATGGCTGATAAAGATAATGGACATTCCGAGTTTTTGCTTCAAATCTAACAATAAATCAATGATTTGAGCTTGAATGGTAACATCCAATGCCGTTGTCGGTTCATCCGCAATTAACAACTTCGGATGATTGGCAATAGCCATGGCAATCATTACCCTTTGTCTTTGCCCGCCGGATAATTCAAAAGGATACGCTTTCATTCTTTGACGAGCATTTTTTATTCCTGTCAATTTTAATAATCGCAAAACTTCCTTTTGAGCCACCTTAAAGCTCATTCCTCGATGGAGTATCAAAGTCTCAGAAATTTGTTTTTCAATTGTATGAAGCGGATTCAAAGAGGACATAGGTTCTTGAAAAATAAAAGAAATATCATTTCCTCTGATTTTTTGCAAGACCGCCTCTCCTGCACCAATCAGTTGTTTTCCCTCAAATTTTATGGAAGATTGTTGACTATGTTTC
Organism: uncultured Azospirillum sp.; assembly: GCA_964521455.1. Taxonomy (GTDB): domain Bacteria; phylum Pseudomonadota; class Alphaproteobacteria; order RF32; family CAG-239; genus JAGAJR01. The sequence continues at coordinate 8,947 of CAZFRT010000030.1, read as the reverse complement.
GCCCGAGGATATGGCAAGAGTCCTAATATGGACAAGGCACTAACAGATTTTCCGGAACCGGACTCTCCAACAATTCCCAACACCTCTCCTTTTTCTAAGCTGAAAGAAACACCTTTAACAGCCTGAATATCCTGATGTTTTTTCACATCATTTTCAAAAGAAACCGATAAATTTTTCACCTCAAGCAATGACATTACTTGTTTTTCCTTGCGTCATAGGCATCTCGCACCCCTTCTCCGATAAAAATAAGCAAAGTCAAAAGAGTAGAAAGCACAATAAAAATTGTTATACCAATCCAAGGAGCCTGAAGATTATCCTTTCCTTGTCGAACCAGATCCCCTAATGACGGATATTCGGATGGAAGCCCCAACCCCAGAAAATCCAAGGCAGTCAATGAAACAATAGCTTCAGATAAAATAAACGGAACAAAAGTAATAGTTGCAATAATGGCATTAGGCAAAATATGCCGATACATAATCCGAAAATTGCTAACACCTAAAGCCTTGGCCGCCCTTACAAACTCAAAATTTCTGGTCTTCAAGAACTCGGCTCGAACAACACCGGTCAAATTAGTCCATGAGAAGAAAAGCAAAATAACCAATAACGTCCAAAACGTCGGAACAAAAATACTTGAAACTATAATTAAAATAAACAACTGTGGCAAAGATTCCCAAACTTCCAGAAAGCGTTGCATAAAAATATCAATTTTTCCGCCGAAATATCCCTGTATCGCACCGACAAACACCCCGATAAGAGAAGAAACAATTGTTAAAATGAATGCAAAAACAATAGAAAGACGCAATCCATACAACACTCTGGCCAAAATATCCCGCCCTTCCTCATCTGTTCCCAACCAATGAACTTTACTTGGAGCCGCTGGTGCCGGAATATCCAGTTCATAATCAACCGTATTAAAAGAAAACGGAACCAGAGGAAACAGCATCCAACCATTTTTTTGAATATTCTGCCGCAAATACGGATCTTTATAGTCTGCCGGAGTTGGAAAATCTCCCCCGAAATCCGCATCAGAATACGTAACAAAAGCAGGAAAATAGAGAGAATTTTTATACTTCAAAATCAGAGGCTTATCATTCGAAATTAATTCAGAACATAAACTAAGGAGAAAAACAATGATAAATATCACGAAACTAAGATGTGCCCGTTTGTTTTTCTTAAAAGCATATAGTCTCCGTTGTGTGATGGGAGAAAGCTTTTCAAATATTTTACCTTTAATCTTTGCAAACAAAAACATATTCTCAAACTATTTTGCAACAGCTTCCGCCTGTACTTCAGCCAAGTTGTCATTTGCCGGAAGGGAATTATCTTCTTCAATTGGTTCATTAGCCATCATACTACCGAAATCCTGAACCTCATCTTCCGGAGCAATCTCAACAGATTTTTCCAAAACTTTAACTTCTCCAAGATTAACTTCTTCAACAATATCCGTTACCTGTTCTTTTTCTGCTGTATTTTCCCCGTCAACGGCACTTTCAGCAGGAGCAACCTCTGAATTATCATTTGCTGTTTCCGGCTCATTTTCAGGCAGTTGCATTTTTGGAATAAATCCTGAAGGTGTCAGTCTTGATTTCAGTAAATTCGGTGCCACTTTGATTTTGCTGGCTTTTTCCCAATCTTTATACCAACTGTCAAACACCACCATTGCTTTATTAAGATTTTCCTGAGAAATTGTCAGTCCCTGCAAAGCACTTTTAATTTCATTTTTAGCATTGTCATGCATTTCCATAGATGCCAATTCCTGACATTTTCCCTTTTTATATAAGTATTGTTTAACAATATCTGAAGCCGAACAAACATCATAGTCCAAAGAAAACTTCTTTTTCAAAGGATCTCTGATTGCCATGGTAACCATACGTTTATTTTTAAAATCAGCAACAAAATTTCTGGTATCAAGGACATTGCGTAAATCATCCGCTCCGCTCAGCCCCTGAATAATGATAACAGAGTCATCAAGTTTTCCGTTTTTATTGAGTTTACCAAGAAACTCTTCCAATTTACCATACAAACATTCTGTTTGTTCCATATAGGCATTTCTCTTATTATAAAGGTTTTTATTGAGTATCCACGGCAGGCTTTCCATTGCCAACCATTTAGACGGATTTTTTACTTTACAGAATTCATTATAAACAAACATATCCGATGGCAAATCAACAAAAACAAAATAAGCTCTGTTGCCTTTGTCTCTAAGAATATCCTCTGCGGCCATATCCAGAGAATTAAGAGAATCAACCACATACAAACCATCATACGGTATTCCGACCAACGGAAGCTCATCTGAGTTTGTAACAGCTTTTAACAACGTGTAAAGCATTGATTTATTCGTGAATAAACCGGTACTGTTTATCCACTGTGCAAATAAAACAATTATTTTTTCGGTTTCCGACACATTCAAAACATCAAAGTTTATCGGCGTATTGAGTTTTTCAACACATTTATCCACGGCAATTTCATTGTTTTTATGACACATATCAATTCCACGGGACTGATAAGCCGAAATCCGGTACTTGGCTTTGCGGAATGTATCAAACAAGTGGTTGTCTTTTAAATACACATACTCATCATTGATATTGTTAAAAGTCCAATAACCATCCACCATCACGTTTTTAAGAGTAAACTCTTCAGCCTCTTTTTTATTAACATTATTAAAGCTTTTCACCATATTCATAAAAGGATCCAAATCCTTAACGTACGCATTCGGATAAAGCATAAAATTATTTTTTGCATAAAACGCCAACATAATATCCATTGTTTTCTGAATGGTATCGGAATTGGTATTGTTTTCCTTCATATCCTCCAGATAGTTATATGCGGCAGCATTAGGCAAAAAGATATAAATAAACTTTTTTCCTTTTTCCTGTTCACCCTGTAATTTATTATCATAAACAATTTTATAGGCCTCTTGCTTATTACGTAACAAATAAGCATCGGCCAAAATTCCGACAAAGATAATGAACAGAATACCGGTAAAATAAGCAATATTTTGGTTAGACGCCATAGCTAAAAATGAAAAGAAAAGAACACCGGATAAAACAGCCAATACAATATGCGAATTTCCTATAAAATACTGAGCAGGAACTGAACCGAAATATTGATTGATCCAAACAGACAGAATTGATGTTTTATCAAACAATGCAAATTGGTTCAACATTGCCCAAACAAAACCTACCACGACAAAGGAACTGATAAGATTCTGAAAAAAAGAAGAAAAGGAAACAAGGAACAACACACCGATAATTACACAAAATATTCCGGCCAGAATATATAAAACTTCCGGTGCCAACATATATTCGGAAGGAAACAACTTAAAATTACCGGATGTTGAATATAAAACAAAATTAATACTGACAAGCAAAGACACCATAAGCCCCTTCACCAACCAGTCAAACAAATAGCGTCCTAAATTACGACCTTTTTTAGGTTTACCGACTCTTTTAGTTTTTACTGAAATAGTTTGATTCGGAGCATCAATAATAACATCATGCATTTGTTTTATATCCTTATTAGATAAACAATTCTAATTACTTGAACATATAAACACAAAAAATTTGATATTTAAAGCAAAAATCCCCAAGGCTTGCATAAGTCTCGGGGATTTGAAACAATAAGAAAAATTCTTATCTTGAGTAGTATTCGATAACCAGATTTGGTTCCATAACAGCACCATAAGGAACATCGTCAAACTTAGGTGTGAAAGAATACTTAGCTGTAAGTTTCTTGTTATCTACTTCCAAATATCCCGGAACATCTCTGATTGAAGATTCTACAGAAGCGATAACGATAGGAAGTTGCTTAGATTTTTCACGAACTTCAATAACATCGCCAACTTTAACCATATAGGAAGGAATATTAACTTTCTTTCCGTTAACGGTAACATGACCATGGTTTACAAACTGACGAGCAGCAAATACGGTTGAAGCAAACTTAGCTTTGTAAACAAGATTGTCCAAACGAGATTCCAACAAACCGATAAGGTTTTCAGCGGCATCGCCTGTTCTTCTGATAGCTTCAACATAATATTTATGGAACTGTTTCTCGGAAATGTTACCATAATATGTTTTCAATTTTTGTTTTGCATACAATTGCTCACCATAGTCAGTCTGTTTTTTTCTTCTCTGACCATGTTGACCCGGAGCATATTCTCTTTTATTCAAAGGGCTTTTCGGATCACCCCATAAATTCGCACCATAACGGCGGTTTGTTTTTTTCTTTGCAGAAACAATACTTTTCATTAAAATTTTCCTTTTATTTTTTTATTAACATTATTGTCTCGGTAGTTTTGGTTCTTAAACGCCAAACGGGACATTATCTGCCCACTTTCCCGAAAGTGTTGGCAATTTATTACATTTTTTCCATAATTTCAAGCAAAATTTTACACAAGCCTCTGGATTTTTACATACTTTATGCTTACAATATGCCACGGGAGAAAACTTATGGGTTATGATTTGCTGTTTCAAAGGGCTGTCCGCCTTCATGAAGAAGGATATTTGGATGAAGCGGAACAAATTTATCGTCAGATTTTAGAAACCGCACCGGAGCATCCGGATGTTTTGAATCTGCTGGGACTTGTCGCCCAAGCAAAAGGCATCCATGAAGAAGCTGCGGCTCTTTTTACCAAAGCCCTTCGCCAATCCCCTGATTTTGCCCCCTTTTATTTTAATTTAGCCGTATCCTTAAACGCTTGGGGAAAACCGGTTGAAGCCTTGGACGCCTATAACAAAGCCTTATCACTGAAACCGGATTTCAAAGAGGCTTACAATAACATCGGCGGTATTTATGAAAGCCTCAATCAGGCTCAAAATGCCGAACAAGCATATAAGCAAGCCATACAAATAGATTCATCCTATGCCGAACCGCAAATAAACCTCGCCATGTTACAACAAGATTTTAACGCTCTCAACGATTTAAGTCGAAAATTCCCTAACGAGCCTTCAGCTTTCTTTTATTTAGGAGAAATAAGCTTTAATAAAGGACATTTGGATGAAGCTGCCGACTATTTCGGACTGGCCGAACAACTTGCTCCGAACAATGCCGAAATTAAAGTTCGGCTCGGAACCCTTTTGACCGCACAGGAAAAAACAACCGATGCAAAACAAAAACTCGAAGAAGCTCTGGCTTTGGAAACGACAGTTCCTGCCCTGATAAATCTGGCAAATATCGAAACGGAACAAGCCAATTTCACACAAGCGGAATCCCTATATAAAAAAGCCTTGGATTTAAATCCTAACGATATTGACGCCCGCCTCAACTATGCAGATATGCTTTATCGAGAAAAAAGACTTCACGAAGCTTTGGAAGAATATCGAAAAGCTGTTATCTTAAATCCTGATATTCCGGAAATAAGCAACAATCTGGGCATTATCTTAAAAGACTTCGGAGAATATGAAGAGGCTTTGGGCTTATTTTTCAATGCTTTATTAAAAAAACCGGAACAAGAGGAATTTTCCGTTAATATTGCGGAAACCATCATTCTTCTCAGCCGTTCCGATAAAGAAAAAGCCTTAAAAATCTCAGAAAACTGGTTAAAACAATCCCCTGAAAATGTTTTTGCCCACCATACAACCGCCTCACTCAAAGGAGAAAAAATTGCGGATACTGAAATTTATAGCCAAAAGCTTTTTGACACTTTCGCTGATAATTACGAGCTGGTTCTCAAAAATATTGGTTACAACGTTGTTCGAGAGCTTAGAAACCTTACGGGAGATGTTAAAGGTACCGTTGTGGATCTTGGATGTGGCACGGGGCTTATTGGCGAAGCTTATCAAACCGTTGGCACCGAACTTATCGGCGTGGATATCTCCGAAAAAATGCTCAAAAAAGCAGGAAGAAAAGGCATCTACAAAGAACTGATACATTCTGGAATTAAAGAATTTTTACAAAACAAACCTTCCGCAGACTTATTCATTGCCGCTGATGTCTTCGGCTATATCGGGGAGTTGACGGAAATATTTAAGATGATTTACCCTTCCCGCTTAGCTTTTTCCATAGAAGAAGACTCTCAAATAAAAGATTACAACCTTTCAGATTCCGGACGTTACAAACACAATCCGGAACACATTAAGGCTTTATTAAAAAGCACCGGCTACAATAACATTAAAAGCAAAAAAATCATATTAAGACAGGAAAACGGTAAAAACGTTGAAGGCAGAATTTACTTGGCAGAATAAGGGGGTAGATATGACTGATGAATTGATTGATATTTATGACGAAAATATGAACTTACTCGGAACGGCTGCCAAATCACAGGCTCACAAAGAAGGCCTTTGGCACATGACTTTTCATTGCTGGATTGTAAAAAAAGCTTCCGACGGACATCATCGTGTCTGGTTGCAACTAAGAAGCAAAGAAAAAGATTGTTATCCGAGCCTTCTAGACACCTCTGTAGCAGGACATCTCCAAACGGGAGAGAAACCCAAAGACGGTATTCGTGAAATCGAGGAAGAAATCGGACTGAAAATCGCTCCCGAAAATCTGACCAAACTTTTCACTTCAAAAAAAATATCTCCGGAAAACAATTGTGAATTTGCACATACCTATCTGTTTGAAACAGACAAAAATATTTCTAACCTAAAACTCCAACCGGAAGAAGTTGACGGAGTTATTGAAGCTGCCGTTGATGACCTGATTAACCTGTTTAAACACAAAGTGGAAAAAGTTTTTGTAACCGGACTAATGAAAAATGAAGATAACCAATACCTTCCGCATACCGGTTCCGTAACTGTTTCAGACTTTGTTCCCCACAGTGAAGAGTATTATTTAAAAGTTATGACCACGATCAAACGTTTCTGCGACGGACAACCTTTATGATTACCGAATTATCCGAACAACATTATGATGATATTCTTGATACTTGGGAAAAATCCGTTTCCGCCACACATCATTTTTTGAAAACGAAAGAAATTAAGTTTTACAAAACTTGTATTCCTAAATACGGGCTCCCTCACCTCAAACTTTGGGGCGTATATGATAAAACCGTGTTAAGCGGCTTTATCGGCCTTTCGGAAAATAAAGTGGAAATGCTCTTTGTCCATCCGGATTATATCGGCACCGGAATTGGCCGAAAACTGATGAATTTTGCTTTGCAAAATCCCAGTATAAAACTTATTGATGTCAATGAAGAAAATCCCCAAGCCTTAGAAATTTACCAGCATTGGGGATTCAAAATCATATCTCGGGATAAATTGGACGATTCCGGCAAGCCACACCCTATTTTACACCTGTCCCGTTAAGAATACCCCTCTTTTATACAAAAAATAAAAACTTAAGCGGCAACTTTCACAAATTCATCCGGAACAATCAAATCTGCCGAAATTGTGGAAAGAATATCCTCCAAAGAAAACAACGGATTAATTTCTTTAAGAACTAAACCTTCTTTCTCTACGCTGATAACACAACGCTCGGTAATGATTAAATCAACTTCATGAGCGGCAGTTAAAGGCAAAGAACATTTTTTCACGATTTTCGGACCATTTTTGGAAGTATGCTCCATGGCAACAATCACCTTTTTAGCACCGACAACCAAATCCATGGCACCACCCATTCCCGGAACAAAAGCTCCCGGAATCAGCCAGTTTGCCAAATTTCCCTCTTCATCAACTTCCAAAGCCCCCAAAACCGTGGCATCCACATGACCGCCTCTGATCATGGTAAAAGACATGACAGAATCAAAAAAAGCTCCGCCTTCTTTAACTTCAACCACAGTTCCACCGGCATTGGTAATGTCTTTATCATAGGTTTCTGCCGTAGGTTTTGGTCCGACACCGACAAGCCCGTTTTCAGATTGAAACATAATATGCATTTCTTTCGGAACATAGTTAGCCACCTCGGTCGGAAGCCCGATCCCCAAAGTAACAACATCCCCTTCCGAAAGCTCTTTAGCTACCCTACTAGCAATAATTTCTCTGATTTTTTCTTTAGATAATTCCATGTTTCACCTTATAAAACGATATAATCTACAAAAACTCCCGGAATTGTTACATCATCGGGATTCAAACTGCCTTCAACCATTTCATCTGCCTCAACAATAACCGTTTTGGCCGCGGTTGCCATAACCGTGTTAAAATTTCTGGTCGTTCCATGCAAAAACACATTACCGAATTTATCCACCTTGTTTGCATAGATAATAGCAAAGTCAGCATTCAACGGCTTTTCCAAAATATATTTTTTACCGTCAATTTCCATGGTTTGCTTGCCTTCTTCAACTACCGTACCAACACCGGTCGGTGTCAAAAAGCCGCCCAAACCGGCCCCACCGGCACGAACTCTTTCCGCCAAAGTTCCCAAAGGAACAAGTTCCACATCCAATTCACCGGCATTCATCTGACGTCCTGTCTCGGGATTGGTGCCGATATGCCCGGCAATAACCTTTTTAACACATTTATTGACAATAAGTTTACCCCGATCTGAATCGGGAAAACTGGTATCATTCGCAACCAACGTCAAACCTTTGATATTGTTTTTAACAATTTCGTCAATAACTTTAACAGGGCTGCCACACTTCAAAAAACCACCAATCATAACAGAGGCGTCATTTTGAATGAGCTTTCCGGCTTCCATAGCAGAAATTATCTTTTTCATATACATTCCTTATATTTTTTGCTCGCAATAATATATCAGAAAAAAATCAAAAAATATACAAAAATCTGACATTTTATCAAATTTTAGTACAACACATTGATTTAATACGATAAAATTTCAAGAAAACAACTTAAAAAATTCAGTATGTATGATAAAAGCACTAATCTTTTTTGTTTTTTTGTCTAAAATAAGATTCGTTCAAAACAAAATTATATTCCTGAGTGATAGTCCTGTCTCCAATACAAAACACCCCCTTTTTAAGGGGCTGATGAAGTGGCGGAGAATACAGAATGGCTAAGCAAAAAACTGACTATTGTCAGATTTTTGTCTGCAACATCTCTGAAAACTTTAGTGA
>CAZFRT010000029.1:12820-14591 GCA_964521455.1 uncultured Azospirillum sp. | reverse complement strand
TAAAAACACAACTTCTAAAATCATCTCCAAAGGTATTTCCGCCGGATTCTCCAATCAGACTTATCGCGGATTGGTTAAAGTCAGTCCGAATGCTAAAGGTGCAAGAAATTATTCGCAGTGCGACAGTTTGTTAATTGGCGAAAATTGCGGTTCTCACACTGTTCCATACATTGAAAACAGAAACAAAACCGCAGTTATCGAACACGAGGCAACAACCTCAAAAATCAGCGATGAACAGTTGTTCTACTGTCAACAGCGAGGCATTGGCGAAGAAGAGGCCGTAAGCCTGATTGTTAACGGATTCTGTAAAGAGGTTATGCAACATTTACCGATGGAGTTTGCCATTGAGGCGGCGAAACTGATTAATATCAGTTTGGAAGGAAGTGTCGGCTGATGAAGGATACGGAAGTTTACACTTTGGCACTTAAGACTTGGGGCAAAGAACCGCAAATGTTGCAGGTTATTGAAGAAATGTCGGAATTAACCAAAGAAATTTTAAAAAATATTAACCGAAATAAGGATAATATCGCAGAGCTCATTGAAGAGACGGCCGATGTTGAAATTATGTTGGCACAACTTAAACAATGTTTCTGCATAGAAAAAGAAGTCGCCGACTATAAAAGTCAAAAACTTGAAAAACTTTGGTTGCGTCTGAATGAGTTGAATAATAAATAAGGTAAATAATGTTTTAGAGGAACTAAAATGAAAAAGACAGGATGTACAAAGAATAACGAACAAATGTTTGGAATTTTAGAAGGAATGGCTGAAGCCGCTTATATCTTTTTAAGAAAGCAGAATGCCGGACAAATTATTGATAAATTTGATGAAGCTCAAAGATTACTGAACAAATTAAAAAAAGAGTACAAACTCTAAAATAGTTTGAGGAAACGACAAATGAAAACACCTTTGCTGGAAATTGAAGATTTATATGCCCGTGTCGGCGATAAGGAAATTATCAAAGGCTTTAACCTGACGATTAACGAGGGAGAAGTCCACGCCGTTATGGGGCCGAACGGAGCCGGAAAATCTACGCTTTCGTACGTTCTGACCGGAAAATCGGGGTATGAAATCACTTCCGGCAGTGTTAAGTTTAAAGGGAAAGACTTGTTGGCAATGTCTCCTGAAGAGCGAGCCCGAGAAGGTGTCTTTTTAATTATGCAATATCCGGTCGAAATTCCGGGAGTGCCGACTTCTACTTTCCTGAAACATTCTGTCAATGCCGTGCGTAAACATCATCATCTTCCGGAACTTGACACTATGGAGTTTATAAAAATTCTGCGGGAAGAAGGTAAAAAACTCGGGATTGACAATGAAATGCTCAAACGTCCGGTCAATGTCGGTTTTTCCGGTGGCGAAAAGAAACGAATGGAAACATTCCAAATGTCGATTCTCAAGCCGGACTTTGCCATTTTGGATGAAGCGGATTCGGGCTTGGATATTGATGCCTTAAAAGTTGTGGCCGACGGGGTTAATGCTCTTCGCGACGAAAAACGTTCCATGTTGGTTATTACCCACTATCAACGTTTGCTGAACTACATTGTTCCGGACTTTGTTCATGTTTTTGCCGATGGTCATATCGTGAAATCCGGTGATAAAAATTTGGCCTTGGAACTGGAAGAAAAAGGCTATGCCGAATTTGTGAGAGAGAAATAAATGGCAAATTTGGTTCAGGATATAAAACTCATCGGTAACGAGATTCTTTGGTTTAAACAGTTGAGGGAAAACGGGTTGTCCGCTTTTCAAAAACAAGGTATCCCGACCGCTAAAGCCG
>CAZFRT010000029.1:0-12810 GCA_964521455.1 uncultured Azospirillum sp. | reverse complement strand
TGCCAAAAACGGAATACCGACAGCTAAAACAGAGGCTTGGAAATATACCAAACCGAGAAATTTGAATGCGGATGATTTTGTTATTGAATATTCCTTAAACGAAAAATCCGTTTGCCCGGAGCTTCCGTTTGATTGTTATCGTATTTGTTTTTGCAACGGAGTGTTTAATCCTACCCAAACCAAACTTCCGCAAGGTGTGGAAGTTTTACCTCTGATTGAAGCCGTTATGTTCAACAGTGAAACAAGATTGTTTTTGGGTAAACTGACCGAGGTGGAAAAATATCCTTTTGCAGCCTTAAACAGCTCTTATATGAATGAAGGCGTTTTTATCCGAGTTGATAAAAACGTTAACTTAAAGAAACCTCTGGTTTTGATAAATCACACGGTTTCCGAAGAAAAAAATCTGTTTTTCAATTTGCGTAATCTGATTGTGTTGGAGAAAGGAGCTTCTGCGGAATTTGTGGAATATTACACTTATTCCGGAGATGTGAAATCTCGTTATTTTGACAATGTGGTAAACGAGATATTTATCGGCCGCAATAGTAAATTAAATCACTATAAATTACAAGATGACGCATTTAAGTCCAACCACATTGCTTTAACGATGGTTCAGGTAAAACGCGATGGAGAATATAACAGTTTTTGTCTGCAGAAAGGGGCTGATATCGGCAGAAATGAAACTCGGGTGATTTTGAAAGAGGAAAACGCTCGTACCAATGTTGACGCCGCTTATATCATGAATGGTTGGGCAACATTGGACACGACGACGGATGTTGAACATTTGGCTCCGTATACTTATTCCGGACAATTAGTTAAAGGGGTTGTCGGCGGAGATGCAAAAGGTGTCTTTCAGGGAAAAATTCATATTGCCCCACATGCCGTAAAAACTGAAGGGAAGCAGTTGCACAAGGCTTTATTGCTGACGGATACGGCAGAGATAGATTGTAAGCCGGAACTTGAAATTTTTGCCGACGATGTTAAATGCTCTCATGGTGCGGCCAGTGGAGAACTGGATGAAGAACAACTGTTTTATATGCAGTCCCGAGGAATCGGTCGTGAAGAAGCAAAGCAGATGTTGATTGACGCCTATTTGGATGACGTGATTAATCATATTTCCAATGAGGAAATCAGAGGTTGGTTTAGGGAAAACGTTCGGGCCAAATAAAATGTATGATGTATATGAGATAAGAAAAGATTTTCCGGTATTGGGCGAACTGATAAACGGTAAGCCGAATATATTTCTGGATTCGGGGGCGTCCGCTCAAAAACCTTTGTGTGTGATTAAGCGGATGAACGACATCTATTCTCATGAATATGCCAATGTTCATCGCGGGTCATATCATCTTTCGGAGATGATTACGTCTGATTATGAAAAAGCTCGACGGACGGTACAAAAATTTTTGAATGCCCAATCAGAGAAAGAAATTGTATTTACCCGCTCAGCGACGGAAGCTATTAATTTGGTAGCGTCTGCTTGGGGCAGAAAGAATCTCAAAGCCGGTGATGAAATTTTAATTTCCGAGGCGGAACACCATGCCAACCTTGTCCCGTGGCAAGCTTTAAGAGATGAAACTGGTTGTACGCTAAAAGTATTCAAAATCGCGGATGACGGAAGCTTTGTCTGGGATGAATTTGTTAAAAATCTGAGTGATAAAACTAAGCTTGTCGCCATAACCGGAATGTCCAACGTGTTGGGAACGGTTTTCCCAATAAAAGAAATTACCAAAGAAGCTCATAAATACGGGGCATTGGTTTTGATTGACGCTTGTCAGTATGTTGTGCATCAAAAAATTGATGTTCAGGATATTGATTGTGATTTTCTGGCCTTTTCCGGACATAAAACTTACGGACCGAGCGGGATCGGGGTTTTATACGGAAAATATGATATTTTAGCTTCAATGCCTCCATACCAATATGGTGGAGATATGGTTGCTCATGTTACTTATGAAAAAACGACTTTCGATGAACCGCCGGCACGTTTTGAGGCGGGAACACCGGCAATCGTGCAGGCAATCGGACTTGCAGAAGCTCTTGATTATATGATGAATTTGGGAATGGAAAACATTACCGCTCACGAACAAGAATTAACGGATTATGCACGGCAGGAACTCTCAAAAATTGACGGACTTAAAATTGTGGGAACAGCCGAAAATAAAGGCGGTGTATTTTCTTTTGCAGTAGATGGAATTCATGCTCAGGATATGGCGTTTATTCTGGATAAAGAAGGTGTGGCGGTCAGAACCGGTCATCATTGTGCCGAACCGTTGGTTAACCGTATGGGCTATTCTTCTTTGGTTCGGGCGACATTTGGTTTATATACGACCAAAGAAGATATTGATGCTTTGGTAAAAGCAATAAAAAAAGCCAAAACATTTTTTTAGAAAGCTGAAAACGAATGCAAAATTATTGGTGGGTATTGGCAATAAGTTTGAGCCTGATGATGACGGCTTATGTCTCCTTAAACCAATTTATCAGGGTAAAAGGTTCTCTGCTGATGATTTATCGCGGACTTGGAACGGCATTGATAATGTTGCCGTTTGTTCCGTTGTTTGCACCGATACAAAACTGGGGATTTTATGGCTTATGTCTGATGCAGGGACTTGTTATTTCTTACGGGGATAATCGGATACTTAACTCTGCCAAGGCTTTTGGGGCTGAAGTTACCAGTTTGATTCATCCGCTGAGCATTGCTTTTATCTTTTTGTTTTGGATAATTCTTCATCCTTCGGAAATTAACGGTTTTCTGAATCATCCGTTACATTTCGGCTTAATCCTTTTGTGCCTCACCGGTGTAAGTACGGCAATGATTATGATTTGTCGGGCAAAGGCCAATCGCAAAGCTTTACTGTTTTTGCTCGGTGGAATGTTTTGCGAGATTTTTATAGATATTACCAACAAGGAAAGTACGCACCTTGGAGCAGAGAATATTGTCTCCGCCATCTTTTACTATACCTTATTGACGTCTCTGGTGGCGGGGTTGTGCAATCTTTATGTTTATTTGAAAAACGGACGAGAATTTAAGGAAATTTTTGCCGGAAGGAATATGCATTATTCGTGGTTTTTTATGCTGTTTGCCATCGTTTTTGCCGGCATTAAAACTTATGCGATGTATCTGACACCGAACCCGGCTTATGTTGCGGCGATTGTTCATAGTTATCCGGTTTGGATTATGTTGGGCAATAATTTATATTTTAAACTTCACAAAATCGGGAATTATGCTAGGGTAAATCCGAAATTTTTAGGATTACTGCTGATTTCAATTATCGGACTGATTTTTATTGTTGAGTAAAGGAAACGGGAATGTCTGAACCGGAAAAAATTGAAGAAAACGAAGCAATGCTTATGGAGGCTCTAAAAAAACAAGAAGAGCTTAAAGATTATGTTGCTAAAGCCGGAGAAGAAAAACCCGCTGACGAAAACAATGCCTCTATGGAAGATATTATTGAGGTCTTAAAAACCGTTTCAGATCCCGAGATTATGATTAATGTGTATGATATGGGGCTGATTTATAACATAGACCAAAAAGAAAACGGTGATGTTTTTATTGATATGACCGTAACCGCCCCGACTTGTCCGGTGGCGGGAACACTCCCGCAGGAAGTTGCCAATGCTCTGGCTAAAGCCGAAGGGGTCGGCAAGGTGGAAGTCAAACTCGTTTGGGAACCGGCTTGGAGCTTTGAACGCTTAAGCGACGAAGCCAAAATGATGTTTGAGATGTTTTAGGCTGATTTCCCTGCCAGTTTATCGGCAAAACGTTGCTGAATTTCCGTAAGCTTAAGAACGCTGTCGATTTCAACGTTTTCATCATCACTATGACATCCGGAACCATTGCACCCATGCATAATGATAACGGAATTTTCGGCAAAAACTCTGGAATCTGTGGCTCCCGGCATTTGAGAAATGGTAACATCTTGGCCGGTTATTTGCTCGACAATGCCTTTGTATTCCTGAATAATCGGATGATTTGCATCCATGTAAACACCGTTGCTGGAGAGCAAAATTTCATAAGAGCAGTTATTTTCATCACAAGCCGTATTTAAGATTTTTTCCAGTGTTTGCAGAGAAGTTTTTTCTGTTAGCCTGAAATTAAGGCAGGCTTCAGCTTCGGCAGGAATAACATTTAAAGTTACGGGAGAAGAAATTCCGGTGATGGTCATTGTATCGCACCAGAAAGTCGGTTTGGCAGTATGAATGTCATAATAAGGAAAATCTTTTTCCAATTTTTTGAGACAATTCATGAGTTGATTAATGGCATTAACCCCGTGCCAAGGCCGGGAGCTGTGTCCGGCTTTTCCGGTTGCGGTGAGTTTAACGGAAACGGGGTGTTTGTATTTATCAATAATCGTATTGAGAGAACCTGCATCGACATCCATAACAATTTTGGCGTTAATCATATCTCTGGCAGCCAGAGTTTTAATGCCGGCACTGGTTGTTTCCTCGTCGGTGGTAATTAAGACGCCGGCTTTAATAGGAAGTTTTTGTTCTATAATATACATCAATGTATGTAAAGAGGCGGAAATTCCGGCTTTCATATCCAAGGCTCCGCGAGCATAAATTTTCCCGTCTCTGATTTTAGGAATAAACATTTCGCTGGTTGCGGGAACCACATCCAAATGCCCGATAAAAATCAGGTCAAAGTCCTTTTCTTCTCCGTTGGAAAGCAACATTACCGGAGAAGCCCCTTCATATTCAAATGTTTTGCAATATGGTACGGCAAAATTATTTTTTACATAATCCAGAACGTTTGTTATTTCTTTTTGCTGTCCTGAAATGCTAGGAATTTTGATTAAATCCAATAAGGTTTCGATGACTTTTTCCATTGTTAATCCTTTACAAAAACACATATATTGCTATACTCTGGAAAAAATTAAAAATCCATAAAATTAATGGGTGATTGAAATGAATATTGAAGAGTTGACAGAAAATTTCGAACTTTTGGAAGATTGGGAAGACAAATATCGTTATATTATTGATTTGGGAGAAAAGCTTCCTCCTCTGGATGAAAAATTCAAAACCGAGGAATGGAAAGTTCGGGGGTGTACCTCTCAAGTTTGGCTTGTACCGGAAGTAAAAGACGGAATCATCAGTTTTAGGGGCGACAGCGATGCTGCAATCGTCAAAGGGATTGTGTCTATTGTTTTGATGATTTTTTCAAATAAATCTGCACAAGCGATTAAAGAAATTGCAGTTGAAAATATTTTTGCTAAACTGGGCTTGGAAGAACATTTAAGCCCGAGCCGTCGTAACGGTTTGGTTTCAATGGTTGAAAAAATAAGGTTTTATGCCGATAATATGTAAAGGTTTCTAAATATATGAATATCCACGAGTATCAGGCGAAAAAGATTATCAGTCAGTATGGAATTAATATTCCCAAAGGCTGCATAGCCTATACTCCGTTTGAGGCTAAAAAAGCCGCTTCTCAGGTTTCTTTTCGAGGACCGTGGATGCTGAAGTCTCAAATCCAGTCCGGAGCCCGCAATCAAGGATATTTTCTTGAGAAAAAAGCCGGTAAAAAAGGAGGGATTCGTTTAGTCAAAAGCCGCAGAGAAATTATTCAAGAAGCAGAAAAAATGCTTGGTTCCACACTGGTAACAGTTCAGACCGGACCGAAAGGAAAGTCCGTCGGTCGGATTTATGTGGAAGCTTTCAAAAAAGTTAAAAAAATTTTTTATACAGGTTTGGTTGTTGATCGAATGATTCCGGCAATTACTTTACTGATTGCCGATGCCAAAGATGAGGAAATCGTTAATTTAGCTATTTCTCAGCCGGAAAAAATTCTTCGTATTCCGTTGGATTTGCAAATGGGAGCGTCTCCGGAACAAATTCAACAAATTTTAGAATTTTTGAAATTAAAACCCAAAAGTGCCAAAAGTTTGGAAACTTTTGTAAACGGATTACACCAGGCTTTTGTAGACTATGATGCAGCCATGTTGGAAGTTAATCCGGCTGGTGTTTTGCCGAACGGAAGCATTATTGCTTTAGATGCTAAATTAACAATTGATGACAATGCTCTGTACCGCCATAAAGATATCAGCCTTTTGTTGGATGAATATGAAACGGAAGAGAGAGAACTTAAAGCCTCCAAATACGGCTTCCAATACAGTTCTTTTGACGGTTCCATCGGCTGTATTGTCAATGGGGACGGAATTGCTTTGGCCGCAATGGACTTAATCAGAGCGAAAGGCAGTGATACGGCTTGCTTCTTAAATGTCAAAGGCGGTGTCGATAAAGATAAAATCGCCGCCGGCATCAAAATTATTATGACTAATCCGCGGGTGGAAGGCATTCTGATAAACATTCTAGGAGGATTTCTTCGTTGTAACTTGATTGCCGACGGAATAGTTTCTGCAGCTTCGGAGGTTGGGTTGAATGTGCCGTTGGTTGTCCGTTTTGAAGGGACTAACAAGGATGAGGCCAAAGATATTCTGGAAAATTCCAAACTTCCGATTATTATCGCCGATGAAATGGAAGAGTCTGTAGATAAGCTTTTGCAGGCGATGGAGGAAAGCGACTAATGTCAATTTTGGTTAATAAGGATACTAAAGTTATTGTTCAGGGTATCACCGGAACGCAAGCCTCTTTTCATGTTAAACGTTCTTTGGATTATGGAACGCAGATTGTCGGTGGTGTAACACCGGGGAAGGGTGGAACAACACACTTGGATTTACCTGTTTTTGATACGGTAAAAAGTGCAGTTGCCGAAACCGGAGCTAATGCATCGGTTATGTTTGTGCCTGCTCGTTTTGTAAAAGAGGCGGTAAGAGAAGCCGTTGAAGGCGAATTGGATTTAACGGTTTGCATTGCCGATGGCGTGCCTATTAAAGATATGCTGGAAATAAAGTCAATGCTTAATGGCTCCAAAACTAAATTAATTGGACCGAATACACCGGGAATTATTACACCGGGAGAAGCTCGACTTGGAATTTTTCCGGAAAACATTCATCGGCAAGGGCGTATCGGCGTTATTTCCCGCTCCTCAACTTTAACATATGAGGCCGTGATTGAAGTTAATCGGGCAGGATTAGGGCAGTCAACGGTCATCGGCTTGGGCGATGATATTTTAATAGGTATGGATTTTGTGGAAACTTTAGAGCGTTTTATGGCCGATGAAAATACCGATGCTGTTGTAATGATCGGACAATTAAGCGGAACATTTGAAGAAGTCGGTGCCGGATATTATAAAAATCTTAGTGATAAGCACAAAAAGCCGGTTATCGGATTTGTTGCCGGCAATGCCGTACCGTTTGGACATAAAATGGGTTATGCCGGAGATATTATTACTAAGGGGCATGTAACGGCACAGGATAAAATGGATGCCATGACGGATGCGGGAATGATTGTGGTTAACAACATCAACTCGATTCATAATGAACTTCAAAAACTTTATCCGGTTGAATGTTAGGTCTTTTTCAAAAAATAATTGATACCGTTTTACCGCCGCGATGTATTGAATGCGGAAAAATCCTCAACGGAAAAATCGGCTTGTGTCCGGAGTGCTTTAATCGGATAAATTTTATTTCCAGACCTTATTGTTCCAAATGCGGAACACCTTTCGAGAATGCGAAAAACAGTGGAAATCTTTTGTGTGGTAAATGTATCAAAGAAAAAAGAACCCCGTTTCGCATGAACCGTTCCGCTATGAAGTATGATGAAAATTCAAAAAATTTGATTTTGTCATTCAAATTTATGGATAAGACGGAAAACGCATCTGTGTTAGCAAAGTGGATGAAAATTGCCGGAGAAGATATTTGGAAAGAAGGTGTGGATGTATTGGTTCCGATACCGTTGCATTATACCCGTTTGATTAAACGAAAATATAATCAATCAGCTTTGTTATGTGCGGAGTTGTCAAAATTAACAGGGATTCCGGTTGATTATAGTTCTGTTGTCAGGCATTTGAAAACACGTCCGCAAGTGGAATTTTCCGGAAGGGAAAGAGTGAAGAATATAAAAGGGGCGTTTAGTGTGCATCATCCGGAGAATGTTAAAGGAAAAAGAATTGTTCTGGTGGATGATGTTATGACAACAGGTTCAACTTTAAAGGAATGTGCCGCTGTTTTAAGAAAAGCGGGTGCGTTAAGTGTAGATACGTTAACAGTGGCACGTGTTTGTAAATAGCTGAAAAATCCCCGAGAAAATCGGGGATTTTTTTGTTATTCTTCTTCAGCTTCCGAAACTCGACGGATGTCGGCACCAACCGCTTTAAGTTTTTCATCCAGCTTTTCATAGCCGCGGTCAAGATGATAAACGCGATTGACCGTTGTTTCTCCTTCGGCAACCAGCCCTGCTAAAATGAGGGCGAAAGAGGCACGAAGATCTGTTGCCATCACCGGAGCTCCTGATAAATTTTTAACCCCGCGGACAATAGCGGACGCATGACCGTGAACATTAATATTGGCTCCCATACGTAACAATTCCGGAACATGCATAAAACGATTTTCCCAAATTTGTTCGGTAACCAGAGATGCTCCGTCTGCAACCGTCATTAAGGCCATAAACTGGGCTTGCAAGTCGGTCGGAAAGCCCGGATAATAATCCGTCATAATATCTTTGCCTTCAAATTTAATATTTTGAGCATCAACAATAATGGCGTTTTCCTTTTCCTCAATTTTGATTCCCATACTTTTTAAGATTTTCAGCGGCACTTGCAACGTTTGAGGTTGAGCATTAACCAGTTCTATCCGTCCTTTTGTAATGGCTGCGGCGATGGCATAAGAACCAGCCTCAATACGGTCAGCAATAACTTTGTGTGTTGCTCCGTTTAATTTTTTTACACCGGTAATTTTAAGAATAGAGGTGTTTATCCCCTCGATTTTTGCCCCCATTTTATTCAAAAGCATGATTAAATCGCCGATTTCCGGTTCTTTAGCGGCGTTTTCGATAATAGTCTGCCCTTCGGCGAGTGTCGCTGCCATCAAAATATTACAGGTGGCTCCAACGGAAGCCAACGGGAAAATGATATGAGCCCCTTTTAATCGACCGTCAACATCAGCGTGAACATATCCGTTCTTGATTTCGATTTTTGCCCCCATTTGTTCCAAAGAGGTCAGATGAATATCCATCGGACGAGCCCCGATGGCACACCCTCCCGGAAGAGACAGCTCTACATGCCCCTTTCTGGCAAGAACAGGACCGAGAACATAGTAAGAGGCTCTCATTTTACGAACATAATCATAAGGAGCCACCAAGCTGTCAAATTTTTGCGTTCTGTAAGAATAAGTTTTGGTTTCGTGTCCGTCCATAAAGTCATTGAATTCGTCAATTTTTGTTCCCATAGTTTCCAAAAGAACATTCATTGATTTAATGTCGGAAAGTTGCGGCATATTGGTAAGCGTAATCGTGTCGTCCGTCAACAGACTGGCACAAATAAGCGGTAAGGCGGCATTTTTTGCTCCGCTGATAAAAATTTTTCCTTCAAGTTTTTTACCGCCGATAATTTTAATTTTATCCATAGCCATACTAGTCCTTATTTGTCAGTGTCTTTTTTCTCAACTTGTTTGAGTTTTTCGCGGGCTTCCTGTTGCTTTTTTCGTTTTACCAGATTTTTTTGCAGAGCTTTTGCTTCTTTTTCAAAACGGATATCACTGCGTTTTTTGTTTGGTGTCATGTCAAATCCCTCATATTTATATGGAAAGTATTATAAAAGGAATATTTTATTCAGGTACAAAAAAATCAGCTTTATCCCTAGATATAACCATACATAAAGTTTAACGCTTATTTTGAACCTCAAGAACATAAGTATTAGGCAAATATTAGTAATCTTTTATTATTTTGTAGTTTCTGAAAAATTTACATATAAAAAGGTGAATAATGAAAAGTTTATATCCTATTTTACTCCTGACAATATCCAATGTGTTTATGACATTTGCCTGGTATGGGCACTTGCGTTTTAAATCATACAGTCTGTGGGTTGTAATTTTATCCAGTTGGCTTATAGCATTTTTTGAGTATTGTTTTCAGGTTCCTGCCAATCGCATAGGACACGAATTTTACTCGGCAACACAGCTTAAAGTTATGCAGGAAATTATCACGCTTATAATCTTTGTTTTCTTTTCCGTGTGGTATCTTAAAGAAGATTTTCGTTGGAATTACGCGGTAGGTTTTGCATTTATCTTATTAGCAGTATTTTTTGTCTTCAAAAAATGGGATTAAATATAAAAAGTATCTTAAAAAGCTCTCTTAAAGGAGAGCTTTTTTTGAGGAGCTTTACGACATTGGTGTCAGTTAGTCGAATTGCTTATTTATTGATTTTTGTAAAATTTCATCTTAGTATCTATTCAAACGAAGGAGAAAACAATGAAACTTATTCAAACACTAAAGGACTTTGTTTATTGGGAAATATTCAATAGATTAAAGGGTAATAATCAAGATGTTGTTTGTGCTGTTATTATCAATCAGGATAAAATATTGGCTCAAACAGCTCAGAAAAATAAGCTTATTCATACGGACGATGCACAATATGTTGTTCCGGGAGGAAAAGTTGAAGTTGGTGAAACCATAAACGCTGCATTGCATCGAGAAATAAAAGAAGAGACAAACCTGAATATTGATGTTGTCAAAAAATTAGGATCTACTCGTAATAATAAGTATAAATTACATTGGTTTGTTTGTACGCCAACAGATTTATCTTTGCTGAAAGTTGTAGAACCGGAAAAACAAAAAGAGCTTAAATGGGTTGATTTGGAAGACACTTCAGTAAATTGGACGCCCAAAAATTTTGAAGCTTTAGCAAAATACAAACCTCAAATATCAGAAGTTCAGAAAAACATAAACGAATAAAAAAATCCGCATTTATTGCGGATTTTTAACAAATAGTGCGGCCTGCTGTGCGATTATGCACCGCTACGGAAGATTTCATCTTCCTACTTGTGCGAACAACTAACCTTTGCTGCGGCTAAAGCCTAGCAAAGCAAAGAGAGGTTTCGGACTAAGAATTATGAGGAGTTTAAGGATTTGAGTAGGAAGATTGAGACACTTTATGACATTAATGTCAGTTAGTTGAAATGCTTGTTTATTGATTTTTATAAATATGTAGTCTAAATTGTGGATAGTGTTATATATGAGAGACTAAGATGAAAGATTGTCCGACAATATATTTAATTTGCGGCTTCCTTGGAGCAGGAAAAACAACTTATTCTAAGAAATTAGCCGAAACTACGGGAGCAATCCATCTTAATCCCGATGATGTTTGTATGCATAGATATAAACCAGAAGAATACGAGAGCAACTGGGAATATTGTTTTACTCAAACGCTTGATTTCTTGTGGCAAGAAATTGCAAATTATATCAAACAAAACAAAGATGTTATCTTTGATGTTGGATTTTGGAGCAAATTATCAAGAGATAAGGCTGTTAACAAAGTAAAACAAATGGGCGGGAAGCCTGTAATCTATTATGTTTACGCCCCTGATGACATATTAAAACAAAGAATTGCGACAAGAAAAGGAAAAATTGCCGAACGAAATCTTTTACATTTTGACAATACAAAAAAATTATTTGAAGAACCATCTGAAAATGAAGATTTTGTAACTATCAAAAACTATTGATTTTTTAATACCGCAAGCCAAGCGATTAATTGATATTATACTCTGAATTTAATCTTATCGGACTGGGATTTTATTTAGCAAAAAGCTTGATTTTTTAGCTTTTGCATAGAAAGTTCGAAACTTCTCTTAGTTTTGCTAGGCTTTAGCCGCAGCAAAGGTTAGTTGTTCGCACAAGTAGGAAAGAGCAACTTTCCGTAGCGGTGTATTATTTGTAAAAAATTGCCATTTAAAAAGTCACCAAAATCGGACTAGCTGAAAGCCTTGATTTACATAACAAAAAAGCACCTTAATCGGTGCGTTTTAACAAATGGTGCGGCCTGCTGTGCGATTATCGGACTGAGAATTATGAGGAATTTAAACAACTTTGCTACAAAATTGAGATGTTTGAAGATAAAGAATATATTTGAAAATCAAAATTTATTTTTATAGTATATCCCAAGAGAGAGGTTACTATGAAAAAATTTTATTTGTTTTTGCTTGTGTTATTATCAGGTTGTGCTACATCTGAAGGTTATAATAGAATACTAAACACCTGGTTAAATTCTGATAAACAGAATTTAATAGAAACGTGGGGTGTCCCAACAAGTACATATAAAATGGATGACCATATTGAATATCTTAGTTATTCGAGAACGTCCATTTCATCTATAAATGGTAATGTTTATAACTGGAAATGTGAAACAACATTTACTATTGAAGACAATCAGATAACATCATGGAAGTATAATGGGAATAGCTGTGAAGCTTGTAATGAGGATTTCTGGGGAGCCTTATGCAACATATTCTAAATATTTATATTATACTAAAATTGATTATAAAAAATGTTGTTAAGAGCTATTTATAAATGGAAATAATTTTATTTGTCTTTTTGGGTGTAGTAAGTCTTGTTTTCAGAATTCTTCAGCCTAAAATTAAAGGATATTTAGGTGAGAAGAGTGTTGCAGCCATTCTTTCATTTCTTCCGTCTGATAAATATAAAACAATTAACGATATTCTGATTAAATCAAAGGGTAGAACTATCCAAATAGATCATCTTGTCATTTCTGTTTATGGAATATTTGTTATTGAAACAAAAAATTATAAAGGCTGGATTACAGGCTCAGACAATTCCGAATATTGGACTAAAAATATGTTTGGCAACAAATATAAATTTTATAATCCAATCAAACAAAATAAAGCTCATATTTTAGCCCTAAACAAACAATTAGGAATAAGGATTAACGATTTTATACCGATTATCGTATTCTCAAATGGGGCTGACTTA
>CAZFRT010000028.1:0-14974 GCA_964521455.1 uncultured Azospirillum sp. | reverse complement strand
CGAGTTGAAAGTTTCCTCACGTACTAGTTTGTACGCTGCGGTACTTTCACTCTTCAATCTTATTATATACCTCATTATACAGGTTTTATAATTATATAATGGACAATTAGACGCATTGTTTTCTGAGGAAAGTAAAAAGCCCCTGTCAAACAGGGGCTTTAGGTTATTATCTGGTTCTTTTAGCCTCCCAGGCCTTTCGTTTTGCGGCTTTTACCGCCTTGATTGTATCTTCAATTTTTTGTTGTTCTTCAGGAGTTCGGGAAGCGGCGTCAACACGAGTATCATCTTTGGCAAGTAATCTGCCTCGGATAGGGTTGTTTTTGAGACGTTGTTTGTTTTTTTCTACTCTTTTACGAATATTTTGATTGTGTTTTTCCAAAGCTTCTTTTGCTCGAGGCGGAATATATTCCAGATATTCGGCGTTCATATCCACCAATCCCGGCTCGTTCTTTACCTTTAAGCCTAAAGACAAAGCTGCAGCCAGTGCCAAAGTTCTGAATTCTTGGGTTTGTGTCTGGTTGAATTCAATGCAGTCAACTCCGTTTTGTTTAGCGGCTTTGAACAGAATGAAAAAGTCTTTATATTGTTTGGCTTTAACTTTCACATCAATTTTATTTTTTTGTTCACTTTCCTGAAATTCATAACGAGCCGGTTTTTCATATCTTTTCTTATTTTCCGGATTTGGTGTTAATTCGACATCCAAGGCTTTGTTTTTGATTTCACCTTTACATATTCGGCGTTTTTTATTGCTTTTTTTATCAATATCCCGATCTGAAATCTCAGTCATGGATTCAAGATATTTTTCCTGCCAGCTTCTTTCGTCCGTATCGACAGCTTCCTTTTTAGTTATGTTTTGCTGTTTTTCTTCACTGTTTTTTTTCTTTTCGGAAGTTTCCTCTGCTACAGGGGGTGTCTCGGAATTGTTTTGTTGTGGAGATTGTTCCTGTTCTGTTTTGTTCTTTTGTGTTTTTTCTTTTTGTTTTGGGGTTTGTTCCGGCTCTTCACTGAGGACGAGAGTCATACCCGGTTGATTGTTTTTTTGTTTTTTCTTCTTGTTTTTCTTTTGAGGAGCACTCGATTTTTTTTCTTTAGTTTCGTTCGTTTCGTCAGAAGTTTTTCTTGTGATAATATCCGAGGTCAAATCATCAAAACTACGTAAGGTTGTCGGTTTTTCTTTTTTCGGAGTAAAGTGTTCCACGGCATCGTCAAAAGAAACAGTACGGCCTTTTTCTTTAACATATTTCAAAACATCATCCAAAGAGATTTTTAAGCCCTTTTCTTTTAACTTTTTATGTAAATCTAAAGCTTCTTTGCTTTGAGAGTTTTCAGGCTCAGGTGTTGTTTTTTTTCCGCGGTTGCCATATCTGGCGTTGAATTTATCTATTTGGCTCATGTTTTCATGCTCCGAAGTTTTGTTAAATATGACCTTATGGTATCATAAAAAAATGTTTTTGTCTAATTTTTTGTGTGATTTAAATATTGAATAATTTTTCCAATTCTTGTATGGATTTTGCTCTTAAGTATGGGTTTACAGCTTTTTCTTCCGACAGTTTTGTTGGAGAAACCGGCAATCCTTTAGATAATCGTTCTTGAGCGTAGGCTAAGTATTTTTGTAATTCCGGATTGTCTGGTTCAAGATATTTGGCAAAGCCGATCCCGTGAATTGTATATTCGTGTCCGGGGTAAAAGGAAACGTCATCAGGAAGTTGTTTTATTTTGTTGAGAGAGGTAAACATTTGTTCGACAGTTCCCTCAAACAGTCCGCCGATACAGAGGTTAAACAGTACATCTCCGGTGAACAAGGCTTTGGCTTCTGAAAAGTACCAAAGAATGTGTCCGGTAGTGTGGCCGTCTGCACGGATTATTTCGGCATGGCTTTCTCCAAGAGAGAAGGTATCTCCGTCTTTTACCTCAATGTCTATGTCGGGAATACGATAGGCATCGTCTGCCGCACCAACAACTTTGCAACCATATATTTTTTTTATTTCTATGTTGCCGTCTGTGTGGTCAAAGTGATGATGGGTATTTAAGACATAATTCGGGATTATATTCAATTCTTGGCATCTGTTGACAATAGGAGCAACCTCGGAAGGGTCAATAATGGCGGAAATTCCGGTTGCTTCGTCAATCAACAGATAGCTGTAATTATCCATAGTACCTGCCCGGCACAGGATTGTTTCTATTTTAAGTTTGCTCATAAGAACTCCTTATTATAAATAATCTTCCGGGTTAATTTCGTCGATTTGTTCCGGAGAAATGTATTGTTCGGCATAGTCCATATAAACTTTATTGTTTATGAATACATGATATAAATCAGGATCAATATGTCCGTTGTTTTTCATTCCTTTCATAATAGAAAGGACTTGGCTGAGTTTTTTGGGTTCCTTATAAGGGCGATCATTGGCTGTGAGAGCCTCAAAAATATCGGCAATTGCCATAATTTTGGCAGGAACGGACATTTCGTCTCCTGTTAAGCCGTTCGGGTATCCTTTGCCGTCAACGCGTTCGTGATGGGCTCCTGCATATTCGACAACTTTGGAAAGTTCTTTAGGGAAAGGCAGTGCTTTTAACATATCAATCGTAACGACAATATGTTCATTGATTTTTTCTCGTTCTTCTTTGTTAATTGTTCCGCGACGGGTTTCCAGATTATAAAGTTCTCCGTGGTTGTATTGTCCGAAGATTTGGTCTTCACGGTTTTGAAGTAAGTTTTCCCGACTTGGATGAGAATACAATTCTGTGTTTTTTACATTATCTCGTTCTGCCCAAGAGAGACCTTTCATCCGATTAAAATAACGGGTGAATTGTATTTGTGAAATTCTGTTGAGTTCGGCGATGTCGTCATCATTTAATTCGTTGTCTCCGATATTGCAACGGGCAATAAAATCAAAATCTTTTTCCAATTGTGCGATTTTGGCGACAAATTCAGCCTGCAAATTTTCCTGTGAATCGGTATTGGCTAATCGTTTTTGCAAATATTCGATATGGGCATCTCGTCTTAATATCTCAAAACGATTACGTATTTCGTGAATGCGGTTGTAAATGGTCTCCAGTTTGGTTGCTTTGTCGACAATATATTCCGGAGTGGTTACTTTTCCGCAATCGTGGAGCCAAGAGGCAATATGAAGGGCATACCAATCTTCTCCGTTCATTTCAAAGTTACGCAGAGGTCCTGAATCCTGTTGGACAGCCGCTGCGGCCAAAAGTCTGGCAATGACAGGGACTCTTTGGCAGTGAGCTCCGGTATACGGAGATTTGGCATCAATGGCTCGAGCCAGAACTTCAATGAATGATTCCAGAAGTTGGCCGTAGTCTTCAGATAATTTGCGGTTTTCCAAAACAATTCCGATAAGGTTACAAACAGCTTGGACGGTGTTTTGATTCTCTAATGTAAAAGATATTGTTTTACCGTTGTTATCAATAGGATTGGTGAACTGGGCAATGCCGATGATGTTGTTTTTACGGCCCATAATCGGCAGGGTTAAGACGGAGACCGTACTGTAATTGTTGTTTTTATCGTAGTTTAGGAAAAACTCGTTATTAATATCCGGATAGGAGTAAATATTGGTCGCATTTATAACTTCGTTGTTTATGGCACAGAGTTCGGCAAAAGATTTTAACTTTTTGCTTTTCTTTTCCGGAAGAAAAATTGTCGGCATCAGAGAAAGGTTGTCGGAGCCGCTTTTAGACAGACGCTGGCTGGTGTTGTTACTGAAGTTAAGACTTAGAAAACGCTCGTCATTAATTGTGTAAAAAAAACAGCAGTCTGCGGAACAAATATTTTGAGCCGTTAACATGATTTTTTCAATAACCTTGGTATAATCTTTTTCTTTGAGAATAAGATTATTGAGTTCAATGATTTCGGTTATTTGTTTTTCTGTTATGGCCAAAGATATCCCCTGTTATGATTATTTTGAATTATATTATATAAATATACTTCACTAAGAATCAATTAACTTATTTTTGAGATGAGGTAATCAATATCTTCTTCGTTTAATTCTTCTCCGGCATTGCCTACGGTCAATATTCTTTCAATTACTTTATGCGTGAAAGAAGTACGATCACTTTTTCTGCAATCAAAACGAATATCTTTAATTACGTTTAAAGCACTGAACACTGCCGGAAACATGGATTTTGGAATGAAGGCTTTGCGAAGAAGATTGCGAATCATGAAATCCAATTGAATATTGGAAAGAATTTTTCTGACTTCGGTAATCGGAGTATCAGACAGATAAACCAATGCATATTCAAAAAACTTTAAGTCTCCCATGCAAACTGCTCGGACGACAAGGTTCGGAGTCAAACGGTTTGAAGCATATAACTGGTGAACAAGTTCTTCAATTTGTTTGTCGGAGCTGTATTCTTCCGAAATTTTTAAGGTTGTTTTTTCTTTTACCTGCTCAATGATGTCTGTTACGATATTGTTAGGCAGGTTGTGAGCAATAAGCAATTGTCTTTGCAATTCTTCCGAAAGAGAATTAACGATTTTTTCAATAACGGAAATTGGAAGTTCTGAGCGATATACCAAGCGTTTTTTTATGTTTTCGCTGTTTGGATATTTATTGACGATTGTATGGAATGTTCTTTCAACAATATTGGCGGAATCATTAGAAATTAAAACTCCGACAACCTCTTCCGGACACTTCTCCGCAATGTATTGGGAAATGTCTTCCGACAGGTTCTTACGCTGAGCGACAGCTTTTTGTTTGTCAATATTTTGTGCTTCCAAGATACTGATTAAATCTTCTTTGGTAAGATTTGCATAATATTTGATAAAAGGAATGGCAACAGAGTTTTTGTCATTAATAAGCTTGTTGGCAATGTCTTTGGGAATGTGTTTGCAGTTCTTCAGACTTTCGGAAAGAATTTCGCGAACTTTAACGGCAACGTCTTCTACCATAATGCGGAAAATATCTTCAGCCAGACGTAACTCTTTTTCGGTTATTTTGCCTTCATTGTAGTAAGCCGTAACTTTTTGTACCGTAACAGCTTTGTTTTCGACAGACGGGTTTTGGGATAGATTTTTTACGTCCTCTAATGTCAATTTATTTTTATTCATTATTTTTATATCCCACACCAAGTTACCATATTTTTATGATATGTCATTATTTTATATAAGTGTAATTAATTTTTTGTTACAAAATATGAGTTTATCCACTTTTATTGTCCTAATTTTCGTGTTTTATCAGGAATTTCGTCTGTTCCGAGTAAGGCATCGTCAAAATTATTCAGTTCATAAAATGTAATTGTGTAATCAAGGAGCCCGGCGTAGTTTTTCAAAGGAGAGGCAAAAACCATTGTGTGAGCCATAGTTCGTCCCAACACCGGTTGTTCCCGCCAACGGTATTGTGCTCGTAAAAAACGCATATATTCAAAATTGATGTCGGAGTTTATTTTAAGAGCGTAAGATTTCATGGCTTCGTATAAATCCGGAAAAACTTTTATTCTGTAGCTGTCATCTTCATTTTCGCCTTCGGGTTTGAGCCCTTCGTCGGTGTTCCAGGCCAGTTCCTTATACAGATTGTTTCCCAAACGAACCGGTCGGGAGGTTCCCCAGTTGCTTTCAACGGCGGCTACTCCGATTAAAAGAGAAGGAGGAACTTTGTCGACTTTTAACAAAAGCTGTTTAAATATTAATTCATAACGTCTGCTGCCTTTGAGACGTGTAAAAATGTCATATTTTTTTGCTTTTTCCTCAATGAACTTTTCTTGTTCCGGGGTTAATTCCATATTTTTTTTGAATTCATTTTGAATGTCTATGATTTCATATCTTTCGCGAAGCGTTTCATCGGCAAGTTTCAGTGCCAGAGGGGCTAAAATTTGTATAAACAGCTTATTTCGTTTTTTGGTATCTTTCAAATCATAGTAATCTTTAGGAAGATTTTGCAGGAAAATTGGCGGATACGTCCAATTCGGCATAAAGATATAATCTTTATACTGGTATATGAAATAAATTTTTTCCAGCTCCTCAATAGTGGTGTTTTTTAGATACAGACCATCCGAACGATATTCCTCAATCTTGTCGGAAGAGGAAATTTGGGTGGCTGCTCCGAGTATGAAAATGCAGAACAGAAGAGAGAGTATGTTAAATTTTTTACTCAGCATCTTTGTCAAAGTTTTTTACGGCTTTTACTTCAGGGATATATGCTTTGAGAACTTTCTCAACGCCTTCTTTCAAGGTTACCAATGCATAAGGGCAACCGGCACAATTTCCTTTCATGACAACATAAACAATACCGTTTTCAAATTTTTTGAATTCAATATCTCCGCCATCTTGTTTTACGGCCGGACGAATACGGGCATTGAGCAAGCCGATGATTTTTTGAATAATTTCATCATCACCGGAAGCATTTTCCTGAGATGAGATGACAGCTTCTTCTCCGGTGGAAATGAAGTCCATAATTTCGGCCAGTATCTGAGGTTTTAAATCTTCCCAATCGCCGCTGTTTTCTTTGGTAACGGAAATCATGTCCGAGGTAATGAAAATTGAGTGAATATTTCCGAGGTCAAACAGCTTCTCGGCCAAAGGAGATTTCCTTAAAGATTTCGAATCGACAAATTCGGCGGAACCTGTTTTCAAAATTTGAACCGGCGGAAAAAAATTAATGACGTTTTCGTCGGGTGTGTTTTGGGTTTCTATCAGCATTTGCCTATCCTTTATCTTTTTTGCGGATTATATTCCAAATTACGAGAAATCTTGGAGACAAGGTGTTGAGCTTTAATTGTATAGAAGCTTAAATAACTCAAGTGGTTCGGGGTTGTTGAACTGTTTAATTCTCCGTTTCGGACAATCATCGGATTAATATTGACCCCGCCTTCTATTGCGTTGAGAAGTTTGGTCCAATTTTGATATTGTCCGGTGTTGACGATAATATCTTTGTAGTCGGTTCCCAGAGCTTTGAGCAGTAAGTAGTAGCCGTATAGCTTACCTTGATTGTAGTAAAAAATATTATCCGCTTTGAAGTCAATCCAGTCACTGCTGTTTTCGCGAATGTGCGTTTGCAGAACTTTGAGACTGATGCCTAAATCACGACGGATTTTGACCAGAAAGAAGGCCAGGTCGTGAGGGTTTTTGTAGAATACGTCGGTTCCTTCGCTCAATCTCTGATTAAATTTAATCAGGCGTTTGCGAGCTCTACGGTATTGGTTGTTGGCGGAAGGAGCCGGCATGAGTTTATTATCCGGAGAGAACATCCAAACTGTTCCCGGATATTTGAGAAGTTCGGCAGCTTCCTGCAGATATTGACGTTGCCCGACTTTGATTTTTTTATCTATTCTTTTGCTGAAAGATACGGTGGTATCGCTCAAAGCTTCAAACATTCCGAGCTGAAAACTCGGCATATTGTCAAGAAAGTAAGACGGGAAAAAGAACGGTAGGTTTGGGGTCCAGATTTTTTGGTTAACTTCTCGATCAACCATGAATGACATCATTTCAACCGTGGCGGATTGTTCCGGATGTTCAATGTTAATTTCATAATTTGTGTTACGGTCAATATTGCTGACAAGAAGTCCGCCTATCGGATAATAAACAAAAATCAATACGGCAAGGAATATGATGATGGCATGCCACCAAGATGTCAGAAAATCCAGAGTTTTTTCAAAAGGATTGTTCATCAGATGTTGTTTCAGTTCTTTCCATTTGATGTTTTGGCAGAATTTGGCGGCGTTGAGTATTTTTTCTTTTGCCAAAGTATAAGCTTTTTCAATTTGTTTCTTAAGCTTTTTGTTCTGCATTGTTTTTTCCTTTTCTTTTCAACAATGATTTTAAGATGTCTGTAATGTCTAATACTCCTGTTAGTTTAGTCATTACCAAAAAAGTTGCAACACCCAATGTTCCCAAAAATGCAAAAATAATCAATTTTTGAAGGAATGGGCTGTTAAGCCAATTTCCGAGATGAGTGTTTATGGCAAATTCGGTTCCATACATGACGCTTCCCATAACAATGGAGCAGAAAATTATTTTGCCGATTTTCTTTATCAAAGGAATCGAGAATTCCCAATGTCCGCGTTTTTTAAGTCCGTGGACGTATTGATACAAGGAAACGAAGGCGGCAATGGTTGTGGCACAGGCAATGCCGATATGTCCGAACGGTTTCATCAGAATCAGGCAAAAAGCCAGATTGGTCAGCAGAACAACAATGCTGTATTTGACAGGTGTTTTAGTATCGCCGCGAGCAAAAAAGTTTGGAGCGAGGGCTTTGACCAAAACATAAAGCGGAAGCCCGACGGCATAAGCGATTAAAGCTTGAGCGGTCATAACCGTATCGTTATCGTTAAAACGTCCGTGCTGAAACAAGATGTTAATAATCGGTTCGGCAAGAATTATAAGCCCGACAGCGGCCGGCATGGAAAGCAAAGCTCCATATTCAACGGCTTTATCTTGGGTTTTACGGGCTTCGTCTGTTTCTTCGGCCTTAAGCTGTTTAGATAAAATCGGCAGAAGGGCGACACCGATTGCGGCTCCGACAACGCCTAACGGAAGTTGTTGCATTCTGTTGGCATAATATAACCAGGAAATCGCTCCGGTTCCGACCAATGAAACCAATACGGTGTCGACAAACATATTCAGCTGATAGACCCCGGCTCCTAAAATTCCCGGGGTTATGCGTTTGAACAGGGTTTTTATATCCGGTTCTTTGCTGATTTTGGCGATGTTTAAGTACGGTTTCAAGTATACGTTTTCTTTATGCAGAAACCAGCTCAGCCAGAAAATTTCAAGCAATCCGGCAACTGAAACACCGATGGCAATACCATGTGCCGGTGTAATGCTGAACGGAACAAAGATGAAAACGGAAATAATCATCATTACGTTCAAAATAACAGGAGCTGCTGCCGGAGCAGCAAATTTTCCGAGAGAATTAAGTATTCCGGATTGGAATGATACAATTGATACGAATAAGAGAAACGGAAATGTAATTCGGGATAATGTGGTTGCCAATTCAACTTTTCCGCCGCTTTCGGCGAATCCGGGAGCAAGAACGGTAACAACCTGCGGCATAAAAATTTCCATCAGCAGAACGAATAATGCCAGATAAAAAGCCAGAACGGAAATGGCTTCAGCGGCAAAATTCATGGATTTTTGTTTACCGTCGCTGACCAGTTTTTGTGAAAGCATAGGGACAAAAGCGGATGTGAAGGCTCCTTCGGCAAACAGACTGCGGAAACAGTTAGGTAGTTTGAATGCGACAAAAAATGCGTCTGAAACGGCTCCGGCACCCAAGAAATTTGCCAGAATCATATCCCGTCCGAAACCGGTGATACGGCTGAGCAGGGTAAAGCCTCCGAAAGTGGCTATGGATTTGAATAAAGACATAATTTTCAGTATTTTTCGTAAAAATTTGTTACTTGTTAATCTTATTTTATTGATTTAGACGGATTATATTGTATAAAAGCAATAAAGTCTATGTGATTTAAGGGTTTGTGATTAAGATTTATTATTGACAGAATTAAATTTTATTGAGATAATAGACAAAATGACAAATTTAAATAATTAGGAGAATCTAAATGAGTATTTTATCAGTGGTACGTCTGAAATACTTGACAAAAGTGTTGAAGACCGGCAAGCAGGCCGCCGCTAAGATTGCCGGAGGCGTTAAGCTTTTGGCATCAGGAGCTTGCAAGAAAGTAGAAATGGCTTGGATGAAATTTGCACAAAAAACACCTATCAGCCGTTTGGTCGGAAAATTAAATTCTGGTATGGCTAACAATCTGGCTCCGGCATTAACCGCCGTTCGTTCAAACAGCCGGCAGGAGTGAAAACGTTGAAGAAGAATCCGGTTCATAATTCAAATCGTAAGGGAAATGTGCAAAAGGCATCTCCTTCGTTTGAGTGTGTGAGCGGGGTTTTGAAAAGTTTTAACGCTTCCAAAGCTTATGATATGATGATGAAGGCGGAAGCGGAATATTTGGAATCATTAAAAAAAGATTAATTCTCCTGATTTTGAAACCTTGAAAAAAGCCCCTTGAAAAGAGGGGCTTAATTTTTATCAGATAAGTTCAATTTTGATTTTCTTTTTGAAAAACTTGGCAAAACGGGTCAGATAGGCAAGGGCGAAAGTTGTGCCATTTTCAATCTCAATCCAACGGTCGGGTTGAAAGTCTAAAATATCACAAAGTTCAGTTATGGAATAATTGTTATCGGTTCGGATTTTTTCAATTTGCCGACCAAGGAAAATGGTTGTTTCCGGATTACGTTCGGCAAAGTTTGTGTTAAACGGACGGTTTTTTTTACTCATTTTCAAACTCCTTAATTTGTTTATATATAAAACAAAACCGCCTTAGGGATTTAAGGCGGTGGAGCTGAAAAACTGTCATAGCACAGTCGGGCCTTATTCGTCTGCAAAGCAGCTTATATCGACTTACTCCACCTGTTGGTGGATATTGCTACGAAGATGTTTTTCAGACACCACAGTTCACCTCTGAACTGCAGTAAAGATGATAAAGCAAACAGGTTAATTTGCAATTAAAAAAAGCTCCTCTTTCAAGGAGCTTTTCGAAAAGTTAGATATTATCACCCGGTTTGGCACGTTTTCTCAAAATCGGGTCGAGAATCCGTTTTCTCAAACGAAGCGATTTTGGTGTAACTTCCAGAAGTTCATCTTCCTGAATGTAAGACAAACCTTGTTCCAAAGTCAGCTTGCGAGGCGGAATCAGGTCAATGGCCTCGTCTTTTCCGGCAGCACGGATGTTGGTGAGCTGTTTTGATTTTGTCGGGTTGACTTCCAAGTCATTAGACTTAGTGTGTTCACCGATAATCATACCGACATAAACCGGAGAGTTGGCTTCAATAAACATCGGGCCGCGGTCTTGTAGTTTCCACAAAGAATAAGCAATGGCCGTTCCGGCTTCGGATGAAATCAATACACCGTTGCGGCGGCTGTCAATTTCGCCTTTGTATGGTTCATAAGCTTTGAACAAGCGGTTCATCACGCCGGTTCCTCTGGTGTCGGTCAAAAATTCGGAGTGATACCCGATTAAACCACGGGAAGGGGCGTTGAATATCAAACGAACTTTATTACCGATTTGAGAAGGAATCATCTCAATCAGTTCGGCACGTTTCTGTCCCAGTTTTTCAACGACAGTTCCGGAAAATTCTTCATCAACATCAATAACCACTTCTTCAATCGGTTCCAAAAGTTGTCCGTTTTCATCT
This sequence comes from uncultured Azospirillum sp., assembly GCA_964521455.1. Lineage (GTDB taxonomy): Bacteria > Pseudomonadota > Alphaproteobacteria > RF32 > CAG-239 > JAGAJR01. The sequence goes on along the minus strand of CAZFRT010000028.1, from coordinate 3,822 downwards.
TTTTTCATTAAAACTTTCGGACGGGAAATGGAAAGCTCGAAACCTTCGCGACGCATTGTTTCAATCAATACGCCCAATTGCAATTCACCGCGTCCGGCAACTTCAAAAGAATCCGTTGTATCTGTGCGGGAGATTTTAAGAGCGATGTTGCCTTCGGCTTCCTTGCATAATCTGTCCCAGATCATGCGGGAGGTTACTTTATCTCCTTCTCTTCCTGCCAAAGGAGAATCGTTGATGGAAAAGGTCATAGCCAATGTCGGAGGGTCAATCGGTTGAGCATGAATGGAATCGTTTACTTCCATGGCACAAATTGTGTCGGCAACCGTTCCTTTAACAACACCGGCCACGGCAATAATGTCGCCGGCGTGAGCTTCTTCAAGAGCAACACGGTTTAAACCCTGATAAGCTAAAATTTTGCTGATTCTGACTCTTTCAAGTTCTTTATTTTCACCATTTAAAACCTTAACCGTATCATTAACGTGTAATGTACCGGACTGTACTTTTCCGGTCAGCAGGCGACCGATAAATTTATCGGCTTCCAAGGTGGTGGCAAGCATAGAGAATGGTTCATTCGGTTGGCAGTTCGGTTCCGGAACATAAGAGAGAATCAATTCAAACAACGGGGTCAAATCTTTTTTCTCGTCGCTCATTTCTTTAACAGCCCAACCATTGCGTCCAGAAGCATAAAGTACAGGGAAATCCAACTGTTCATCAGTTGCGTTTAAGCTGACAAATAAGTCAAAAATCTCATTCAAGACTTCATCAACACGAGCATCGGCTTTATCGGCCTTATTAATAACAACAATAGGTTTTAATCCGACTTTGAGTGCTTTTCCTAACACAAACTTGGTTTGCGGCATCGGACCTTCAGAAGAGTCAACCAACAAAACAACGCCGTCAACCATAGACAAAATACGTTCTACTTCACCACCGAAGTCAGCGTGTCCCGGTGTGTCTACAATGTTAATATGTGTTCCGTTCCAATCTACGGAAGTGCATTTGGAAAGAATCGTAATTCCTCTTTCTCTTTCCAAGTCATTACTATCCATAACGCAGGTTTCCACTTTCTGATTTTCTCTGAAAGTACCGCTTTGTTTTAACAATCCATCTACCAATGTTGTTTTACCATGGTCAACGTGGGCTATGATGGCAATATTTCTCATACTCATTTGTTTATTCCCTAAATACTTGTCATGTCATGAGTTTGGTTCCTCGCGTACCTTTTTGTACGCGTCGTTGCCGAACTCATTTCCAGCACAAGCATTTATGGAATAAACACCGTGCCGGATAAACCTTGTCATGTCATGAGTTTGGTTTCTTGCGTACCTTTTTTGTACGCGTCGTTGCCGAACTCATACTTAACAATCGTTTTATTGCAGAGTTTTTATTGTTTTATTATCTGTTATTATCTGCAATTTAAAAATTCACCCTAACATACCAATTTGATTTTAAATTACAAGAAATAACTATATTTTTTAAAGTTTTTAGTTGATTTTGTCTAAAATATGATTTAGTTTAGAAGAAATAAATTGTAAAACTATGTGTGAAATTTTGGGAATTATAGTGTTTGCCACTCTTTGTCTAGGATGGGGAGTTTGTGCGATGGGTTGTTTCTTTTGCATTATTCATTCTTATTACTGCATATTTGAAAAATTTCAAAATGTGCGTGGTAAAGATGACTGGATTAAGGAAACAATTCAAGGAATTTTCATGTTTGGAATTTTGATTGTCTCTGTATTTTTGGCAATCGGAAATTGGAGTTTTATTCCCTGGACAATGAGCCCTTGGATTAAATGGCCACTCGTTTTTCTTGCACCTTATTTGTGGTGTATTTTCTGTGATGTTGCCATTATGGGATCTATTATTGATTGGAAAAAACTTTTCAAAATAATATTTAGATTAAAACCAAAGGCTTTATGAATACACTTCGTTCATAAACGTGATAAAGAGTGAGTGCTTGGGAAGCTTGGGTAAGAAATTCTTATCAAAGCTCTTTCTTTTCTAATTAAAAAGGCGGTCAATTGACCGCCTTTGGCATTTTAAATCAGATGGTTTTACCATATTTTCTTAGTTGATTGCGGACAAATCCTCGCAAAGATACTTCCGGTCGGGCTCCGTAATGACTGATGATTTCAGCGGCGGCGATACTTCCGATCATTGCACAGGTGCCCAAGCTGCGGTCTGTGGTGTAACCAAACAGAAAACCCGCAGCATACAAGTCTCCGGCACCTGTTGTGTCAACAACATCTTCGACTTTTTCTGCCTCGACAAATATTTTAACTCTTCCGTTAACGACGACAGAGCCCTGAATATTGCGAGTGATGGCGGCAATTTCTACATCGTTTTTGATTAAATCCAGTGTTTTATATAGGTCGTCTTCTTGGAACAGAGCTTTAATTTCATCTTCGTTACAGAACAGAATGTCTACATATTTTTTGATTAATTTAATAAATTCGACTCTGTGTCTTTCAACACAAAGTTTGTCTGAGAGAGAAAAAGCTATTTTGCGATGGTATTTTTGTGCTAATTTGCAAGCTTTGAGCATGGCTCTTTGAGCACTGAAATCATCCCACAGATAACCTTCAAGGTAGATGATTTTTCCGGAACGAATGGTCTCCTCGTCAATATCGCGAGCGGAAAGTTTCTTTGCGGCTCCAAGGTATGTGAACATAGAGCGTTCGGCATCAGGTGTTACCAAAACAATGCTTCGTCCGGTCGACGGTCCCTGATTGAGCGGTCGGGTGAAGAAATCCACTCCGGAGGCCCCGATACTGCGTTTGAATTCTTGTCCGAGTTCGTCATCATGTACTTTTCCGATGAAGGCACAAGAAACTCCGAAAGAAGACAATCCGGCTACGGTGTTTGCGGAAGAACCGCCGGAAACTTCTCTTTCAGGAATAATATCACTGTAGATTTTTCCTGCGTCAGCGGCTTCAACAAGGGTCATAGCTCCTTTAGCCAGTTTGCGTTCTGAGATAAATCCTTCTCCGACTTTTGCCAATACGTCAACGATGGCGTTTCCTATTCCTACAACGTCGTATAAGGTTGAATCTTTGTTTATCATTTTTATTACCTTAAAATACAAATTTAAAACTTGTTTCAGAAATAGTTTAATTTGTGTGATTTTGCAACATAAAAAAAGCCTCTCCGAAGAGAGGCTTAGCGGAAAAAATTTTTTCCAAAGATCAGAGGATGCTGTATTCTTCAAGCAATTGATCCATTTGCTGCTGAAGTTCAGCGGCTTTTGAGGCGGCGACTTCGGCGAAGTCTTCTCCGTGAGAGGCATATATAATGCCGCGGGAAGAGTTGACCAGAAGGCCGCAGTTCTCTGTCATGCCGTACAGGGCAACATCAGCCAGGCTGCCGCCTTGAGCTCCAACGCCGGGAACGAGAAGGAAGTGTTCGGGGATAATCTGTCTTATCTCTTGGAGCATGCAAGCTTGCGTTGCTCCGACGACGAACATGGTGTTTTCGTTTGTTCCCCAACCGGCGGCCGTTCGCAAAACATGGTGGAAGAGCGGTTCGTTCTGTTCACCTGTCAGGAATTGGAAGTCATGACTGCCCGGATTGGAGGTCAGGGCGAGGATGATGGTCCATTTCCCTTCATGCTTGAGGAACGGTGAAATGCTGTCTTGTCCCATGTAGGGGGCGACGGTTACCGCGTCGGCGTTGAGATTGTCGAAGAAAGTGTGAGCATATCTTTCCGATGTGTTCCCTATGTCGCCGCGTTTGGCGTCGGCGATGATGAAGATGTCGGGATGTTTCTCCTTGATATATTCGATCGTCTGTCGCAGAACGTCCCACCCTTCTATGCCTTCGCTT
>CAZFRT010000027.1:0-15277 GCA_964521455.1 uncultured Azospirillum sp. | reverse complement strand
CTCAAACCATCTGTGTCATTAAGGTAAATTCTATCGGCTGTTGTTTTTGCGACTAAGCTCCAATGCTCATACAAACCGGTAATACCGATAATCACAGCCGTATTTGGTTGTTTGGATATGAGCGATATTTTTCTGATAGCTGTCGCCGTTCGTGTTTTTTTCGAAAACGGCATGCTATAAGTCAACTTTATATTGTCAGCCACTTGTGTTTGTAAAATTTTTATATAGCTCTCCAGCATTTTAACATCAGAGCCTTCTCTATGGACTTCTAAGAGCTTGCGACGTTTTGATAAATCGGCAAGAATTGACTGAAACCAATATCGAGCTTGTTTTCGGCTAAACTTAACTAATTTGTCAGTTGATAATAAAGCCGCATTAATTGAAGCATACAATCCACATAGATAGTCTAAATTGCCTTGTTGATATACTTTTCTCAATATTCATCTCCCCGCATTATCGTTAAAACTCTGTTTGTGACGTTTTGATCGCTGGGGTCAGGACTGAAATAATTATAATTGGTATCATAATAATCGATTTTCCAGAAGTACGTATCGTTTTTGAAGTTTATCGCACCGAAATCATGTTCGCCGTATGGGTCATTGTCCTCGGTAAAATTATCAAACATCTGAACTTGTTTCAAAAGTTCTTGTTGGTCATTACCGGTCAAAGATTGTACCCCAACGGTGATAACAACACGACCACCGCAAAATGATTTGCGTAATTCATCATTAAGTTGTCTGATTTTTTCAATATTCATTTTACACCTTTAAAATAAAAAAAGAGCCTCAACGCTTAGGTTGAAGCTCCGATTGTTGGATTGAGATTGTAATTTGCACTCTAACCAATTTATTTTCAGTTCATTAGTATAGAGCCACATATAACACCTCACTTTCAAACATACAAAACCTTGTCCGTATTTCTACAGATTGCTGAGTTTTATACATTTCGTGATTATAATAAAAACGAATCGCAACAATTTTTATTATGATTTATTATAACATATTCTATCACAAATTGCAAACAAAATATTGTGTAAAATCAGATAATTAGTTAAAATAATTTAGTCGTATAAATCAAATTAAGAAGGATTTTATCGATGAAAAAAACAATGATAATACCCGATGAAGACCTTAATGCGACAAATCTTATGGCGGTTTTTCGTCTTGAAATGAAAAAGATGCGAGAACAATTGAATAAAAAAAAAGGGCTTTGTCTGCCGTTTCTGCGGTAAACAAGCCCTTAAACCTCACGGTGGAAAATGCCCTCATAGTCCACACCCCAATAAATGTCATGAATTTATTAAGGCATAAAGAAATCCAACATCGATTTATATTTAGAAATATATTGTAAAGGAATATAATTTTCCACTCTGTTACTTTTTCATTAAGTTCATACAATTTAGAACTTTTAGAAGGAAACATCTTTGCCATTTCTCTATGATGAGATTTTTCAAATTCTGAATTTCTCATATATACTCGCCCATAATCACAAGTAACATCAATCAAAAAGTCAACCTGAACTGGTGCTATATTATTTTTATGGGGACAGTAAATAATCCTATTTTCATTTCCAATTTTTGCACGGCATCTCCATTGAGATGGTCTTGAACGATAGTCATAATTTTCTTCATTCTCGTATTTCACTGTTTCCAGATTACTATAATCAATAAATACGACATCATCTTCAACCACTGTAGTTTTTTCCGTTTGAAGAAGAGGATTTAAATCTTGATAAGGTATTTCCTTAAAGATTTTCCAAACAGATAAGACTTGTTTCGTTATATCCTCTTGTATAAAAAAATCAGTTATTCTAACTTTCTGTCCTATTTTAGGACGTTGAGGATACAGTACAATACATTTTTTAATCTCAAAATCATTCAATTCAAATACAAACTTTTTAAAAGCCATATCATTTATTATCTGCTCCTTTGGTGTTTCCATATTATAAACTTCTACAATATTAAATTTTGTAGTTCTGTTTACATAACGACTATAATCACATACTAATATATCTGCAGTCGCATATATTTCTGAAGGATTCATTGCCGTTGCATTGTAAATAGTTGCAGTTCTTTCATATGAAAAATCTCGCGTTTCTTCATACATCGAATATATATTATCATCTTGTTTTTTTACCCATTTTCCATTTGGATATAATAATGTCGCTAAAATACGAGGATTTTCTTTTCCTGAATAAACAAAAGATGTAAATCTCTTTTTAAGATAATAATTTCTTAGACAACTCTTTAAATTATTAAACATTTTATTTCTCCTAAAATTTCCTATAGTGCTAATCATAATTAAATACACGACATTATTTGTCGCAATACCTTTTTACTTTTTCAAACTATGAAGATACTAATGAAACAAGAAATAAACTTACTTTGGAGAAAATGTGAGCATATTGCTCATTCTGGTTCCAAGGAATGGCGATTCGATGAAAATGGTTTCCCTGTGTGCTACTGCGATTATTTATGTGAAGACAAAGACGGTGGTTGGTTTATTAAAGAAGATGAACACCATAGTCTTCACATCTGTTCATATTCAACAATTAGAACATTGTTATAATCAAATCCTGTAATAAAAAAGGTGAAGAAGCTTGTCGACATCTTCACCAATATCCCTTACTTTAAAAACCAATTTCTTTCAAAAATTTACTTGTTTTACAACGAATATATGATTTACTTCTTTGAAACCTCTCAACAGAAAATAGAAACAAGTTTTTCTTTGCTCTTGTTATTGAGACATAAAAAAGCCGCCTATAAGCTTCTCCATTACCACAAAAATGTTCTATTAAATATGGAAAAAACACATTATCAAATTCCAATCCTTTTGATGCATGGCATGTCATAATACAAATATCTTTCTCTCCTACCTTCAATCTTGAATTTTCTCCAATTATTCGAATATCTATTCCCTCTTTTTTAAAAAACTCTGCAACCCTATCGACAAGATTATTGGTATAACATAATATTGCTGAATTTCCTTTGACTGTCCGCAAAAGCTCCCTAATAGTAAACAACTGCTTTTCTTCTATCACGCAATGATGATATATAATCTTTCCATTTTTTTGCTTATACGAAGTAATAGTCTTAGGAAGTCGATTTCTATTATTCTCAATCAACGAATTAGCGGCCTTAATTATTTTTTTACAAGAGCGATAATTAACGGTTAAATTTTTGATAGCAACATTTCTAAAATGCTTTTCTATATTTACAGAATACATCATCTTAGCTCCACGCCATCCATATATCATTTGGTCAGGATCTCCGACAAACAAAAATTTATCATCTTTCCCAACGAGTAATTTCAGTAACTCAATCTGGTTTTCATTACAATCTTGATATTCATCAACAATAATATATTGATAAGCATTTCGTAACTTTCCTAATTCTGGAAGATTATTTTGCAAATATTCAATCATCTTATTTAGTAAAAAATCAAACTCCCATAAATTAGCTACATCAAGTTTATCATAAAAGGCTGTAAACCATTTATAATTTTCGTTCTTTTTTGCATTATACGAAGCCATCCTACCCATCTTAATAACCTCGGCACATAATTCGCTCGGTGTTAGTTCACAGTCTTTATTCCGTGTAATTGCTTTTGCCACTTTGCTAAAATCAGCAAATGATGCTTGTCTTCTACTATCAAGAAACCCTCGTTTTGCCATGTATGCATAAGCCATTGAATGGAACGTACTAACCTTCAATTTAAGAGAAATTGCTTTATCCAATTCTTTTCTAAGTCTCTTTTTCATCATTGAAGAAGCGTGCTTAGTAAAAGTTAAGATTTTAATTTTATGTGGGGGGATATACTTATTCACAATTAAATTAACCACAAATGCAACTATCGTATGTGTTTTGCCTGTTCCTGGACCAGCATTAACAAAAATCCGATTATCTTCAGAAAATACTATTCTTTTTTGTTCTTTATTGAGATTGTTAAGAATACTAGGCATCTTCATTCCCCCCAATAAACATTTCAAGTTCATTCTTTATGGAATTCCAAATATCAAGACCTTTTCCACCAGCAATTGTCCAATCATAAATTTTGCTAAATTTATAATTTACATATAACTCATACAAAGATTTTAAAGTCGGCTTAACTTTAATCTGTCTAACCGTACATTCACTTTTGTTAGGGATACTTGCATAAGCGGGAAAAGGAGCGTGCCATATGTACTCAGCAGCTTCTTGCAACGAATATTCTTTTATATATAAAGGAATCCCCTTGTTTCTATCCATATGAACAAGATTGGATATATATTCTCTCCGTCTACGATTAACTGGACTTAACAGCAAAAAATGACAATGTACCGATCTTAAATGACCTTCATCCAACGACTTTTTTTCATTTCGATACATCGCAAATGTAACATTCCCTATATAATCAAGGTCTTTTAGGATTTTCCTAAATTTTCTCTTTGCCTTATTAACTTTAAATTTTCCCTTTCTGCTGCCAAAATCAAATTCATCATCTATCAACGTTGCTGAAAGAACTCGAACATTACTTTTATACGAGGTTAATTCACAAAACTTCTGACAAAATATGTCCGCAAACAATTTTAACGAATAAGGATTCATCATATTTAAATCCTTATTATCAGAATGAATAAAATTCATTTCTTCTAGTAAATTACTTTTGCTATATCGAGCAATTGACCGACACAGCAAGTCATACTGTTCCGGCATTAGCTGTTCTATCGTTTTCTTGATTTTTTCCATAAATTTACTCCTTTTAACACGTATGTTTTTATGATTATACAAAAACTGCACGCTTAAGTTCGTTCAACGAACTCTCACATTTCATCAATTCAAAAAATTTCTGATTACTTTAATTAAGGTGTTACAGCTTTGTTTTATATCTTCCAAACTCGCTCGTGTTTGACTATCCACCTTATTAGATTGACACGAATCTCCAATACTAAAGCTATCATTTTTACTCATTCGATTATTCGCAAGTTCATCAATTCCATACTTTTGTAAATATTCATATGTTTTACAAAGAGGAACATTTCTATCATCAATAGATCTGACAATACGTGGAGTATTGTATAAATACCTTTTAAATGATGAACCTCTTTGCATTTCATCGGGAATTTTTGAACAAAGAGCTTTGTGGATAGAAAGTTCAATATTATCATCATCCCATTCTATTCCACTCTTTTGTACAATTTTCTTGATTTTGTTTTCATATTTTTCATTTTCTCTAACTTTGTGACATAAAGCCCTAAAATTACAGATAGTTTTATACTTTTCAGCCGTCGTAATATACGCCTGAACTGCAAATAATGTTATATCCGCTCGTACAGTGTTAAACGCTTTTAAAGCCGATAGTCCTTTTAAATCTCTAACTTGTATAGACATATTCTATTCCTTCCTTTCTTTTTTTATACGCTTCTCAATGGAATAAAGAATACGGAATAACTTGAAAAAATGTTCCACAGCCTCGTTTAACTCCGCTTCTGACAACGAAGTTTCATACCAACTCTGAATAGTTTCAGTTATGTCTTTCTCTTTTTCCATAACCAAATCTTTTCAGATAAAAATCAAAAACGCTGTATGTCTGACTTTTATATGTAAATCTACCCCCGTAAATATATCTACGAGCAAACAAATATTGCCTTGAATCAGATAGTTAACATAATTATAATTGAAGTAATAGGAGGAAATGTGAATGAAAGCAGTAATACTGGCTCGTGTATCAAGCAAAGAACAAGAAGAAGGGCATTCGTTAGATGCTCAAATAAACCGTTTGCAAGAATACTGTAAAAGAAAGGAACTTAATGTCATCAATACTTTTACAATAGTAGAAAGTTCAGTCATCGGCTCTCGCAAGGCTTTTAACCAAATGTTAGACTTTTGTAAAAAACAAAAACAGACTGTAGCTCTTGTTGCTGATGCTGTTGACCGTGTTCAACGTTCATTCAAAGACAGCATAGCATTACAAGAACTCATCAATAAAAAAGTAATTGAACTTCATTTTTACCGAGAAGGAATGATAATTAATACAAAATCTAAATCATCGGATATAATGCGATGGGATTTTTCTGTAATGGCAGCAAAATCATATGTTCTACAACTGTCTGAAAATGTAAAACGCAGTCTTGATTTCAAACTCAAAAATGGAGAATACACAGGTGAAGCCCCTCTAGGCTATATAAATAGCCGTGACGAAAAAGGAAAAGCCACCATTTGTATTGATAATGATAGAGGGTATTTAATAACACGAATCTTTGAAAAATACAGTGAAGGACTTTATTCCCTTAAAGAAATGGCAAATTTAGCCAATAAATGGGGACTAACTAGCAAACGCAATGGTATTCCAATGTCTGCCAATACTATACACCATATGCTAAATAATCCTTTTTATTGCGGAATTATGCTATCAAAAGGGCAAAAATATCCTCATATACATCCCAAACTTATTAATCCGGAACTATTTAACAAATGCCAAAACATTCTACATGGCAAAAGTATGGAGGATTACAGACAATTCAAAAGCGGAACAAAACCTTTCGTCTTCAAAGGGTTAATTAAATGTGGTATCTGCGGTACAACCATATCTTCTGATATGAAAATCAAGCCTAGTGGTAAATCTTACACTTACCTATTCTGTTCACATCGTAAAGGAAATTGTCAAAACAAAGCAATTAATGAAGAAAAAGCTTTAGAACAGATTCGCAATGTTTTAAAAAGCTTTCAAGTACCTCAGGAAACTTTTAATCACATAAAAAAAGACCTCGAACAAGTAGCCAACTCAGAAAATGAATTTCACACACAACAACTCCTTATGCTCAGAGGAAGATATGATAAAATCCAATTAAAACTTAAAAAGTCAAGAGATTTGCTGTTAGATGAAAAAATATCGCCGGAAGATTTTAATGAGATGAGTGCTGAGTTGAAGTCAGAACAGTTCGAACTTGAGAATAAAATGAAAAACCATACCCAAGCTGATGAAAAGTTCTCAATCGCAATGTCCACAATCGTTTCATTAGCATCAAACGCCCATAATCTCTTTATGAGTTCGAACATTGACGAGAAAAGAGAATTGATAAATTTGATTTTTTCGAACTTGAAATTAATAAACGGAGAACTGCAGTTTTCTTTGCGTTCTCCGTTTGATAAGCTGATAAATTTAGCTTCTTATACAATCTGGGGCGAACGATCGGGCTCGAACCGACGACAACCGGTACCACAAACCGGGGCTCTACCAACTGAGCTACGTTCGCCATTGCTTTGACTTTTTACAAACAATACAAAATAAAGTCAAGTTAAAAATGAATCATTTTCATCTTTTATAAAAAATTTTTCTCCTCTCAAAAATTAATAATTTATTTGGATTTTTTAGTTAATAATGAAAGAAATAACATTTCAATTAAAGTAAAAAAAAAGATGATAAAGTTAAAAAAATTGTCAGCAGCACAATCTTTTATGTCTGCGCTTTGGGGTATTGGTTTAAGTTTTTGCATTCAGGCAAACACTTATGCCGCCACCTCATCAATCCTCATCAATGCGGAAAACGGGGAAATTTTATCTTCCAGTTCTCCGGATACATTACGTTATCCCGCATCTTTGACAAAGGTAATGACACTTTACATCACTTTTGATGCTCTGAACAAAGGCGTGATAAAAATGAACGATGACTTAACGGTCAGCCGTCACGCCGCCAATATGGCTCCGTCACGTTTGGGATTAAGAGCCGGACAAAAAATCAAAGTTAAAACCTGTGTGGAGGCTTTGATTGTCAAATCCGCCAACGATTGTGCATCTGTTTTGGCGGAAAACCTGGGATATCGGGAAGAAGATTTTGCCGCAACCATGACTAAAGTTGCACACGAACTCGGAATGAAAAACACCACATTCAAAAACGCCAACGGTCTTCCCAATAAGGCACAAAAAACAACGGCTCGGGATATGGCACTTTTAGGAGCCGCGATGTATCACCATTTCCCGCAATATTACAAATTATTTTCCCTTAAAAAGTTCACCTATAACGGACAAACCATATACACCCACAATAATATCTTAAAAACATTTGCCGGTGCTGACGGAATGAAAACCGGTTTTACCAATGCCGCCGGATATAACATCATCACGTCGGCCCAACGCGACGGACACCGTGTTATCGCCGTAACGATGGGACACAACACCGCCAAAGAAAGAGACCGCCATGTTGCCAATATGATGGAAAAAGGCTTAAAAAAATTGGCCTTAAACGACAAAGTTAAATCCAGTAATATGTATGCCGGTTTAGACAGCAAAAAAACTTCCGTTGTTGAAGAACAAAAACAAATGGCCTCAACTGATACCAACGATTGGCAACTTAAAAAAGAAATTCAAACACCTTCTGCCGACAACAGCGATTCTGTTGCCTCGGTCGAACAATGGGGAATTCAAATCGGTGCATTTTCCAACTATTCTAAAGCCCGCAGTTACGCTCTGAAAATCAAGAAAGAAGTGGCCCGCAAACTCGCCGAAAAACCCATTGACATCGAACCGGTTGCTAATGGCTCCGCAATTATTTACCGCTCAAAGATTGTCGGTCTGGAAAAAACAGATGCGGATAAAGCATGCCGCAGCTTGAAACAAAACAACAAATCTTGTATCGTTGTAGCAGTAAAAAACAACAACCACCTCTTGTTAGCTAACAGTCAATACTAATGGATACGTTAAAAAAAGCACATATAATCGTTTTAAGTAACGAAAAAGGCGGAACAGGAAAATCAACACTTTCCATGCATCTTGCCGTAAAACTTATGCAGGAAGGCTTCTCTGTCGCCACCGTTGATATGGACGGACGTCAAGGCACTTTATCCAGATATATTGAAAATCGCCTGAACTTTTGCGAAAAGAATCATTTAAGCTTACCCACGCCGATTCACTATAAGTTTGAACCGCAGGAAAATTATTCTCTGATTCCTGCTGACAGAGGGCGTATTTCTCATGAAATATCAAAGCTAATTCCCTGCTATGATGCAATCATTATCGACACCCCCGGAAATAAGAACTATCTGTTTGAAGAGGCTCACAAATTTGCGGATACACTGATTACCCCTATTTCTGACAGCCTGATAGACTTAAACGTTCTCTCGGAAATTGATTTTGAAGCTGGTCGGGTCGGAAAACCGGGACACTATGCAAACTATATTTGGGATGTCAAAAAATTCTTAGCCTCTCAGGGAAAGACTTACTTGAATTGGATTGTGACCGGAAATAAAATCTCCGCACTGAATTCCCGCAATAAAAATATGGTGTTTGACTATCTGGAAAAACTATCCAAACTCTATGGTTTCAGAATATGCCCCGGCCTTAAAGACCGCGTTATATACAAAGAACTGTTTCTTGAAGGCCTGACCGTTTTGGATATGCAAAACAATGACTTAAAGCGCCGTATGAGCGTTTCCCATATTGCCGCAAAACGAGAAATACGCGCATTGGCGGAATTTATCTGCCCGGATGAATAACGTATGAAAGAATTAGCTTTTTTAATGTTTTTCGTCGGATGCGCTTTCGCTCTGATAAAACTTTTAACGCGTTTTTTTGCCCCTCAGATACGGCATATTTATTTTTATATCCCGTCACAAATGACCTTTAACATCTTGTGGGGCTTTATTTTCTATGTAGGGTTTGGCATTTTAACCACACACACGTTCTGGATGAAAGTCGGATTAATCGCCTTCCTCACGATATTGACAATATACCTCATCTACCTGTACGGACTAAGCCGACATTTTAAAAATCCTCACAACACATACTACAACAATCTGTTAAATAAAAAACTCCAAAAACAACGCCAAACGGATGAAGCTTTCAACACTCCTTACACAGCAGATGAAGCCTTAAAAATACTCGGCCTTTCCTCTGCCGCAATAAACAATAAATCATTAATTGAAAACCGCTTGGCTTTGCTTGAAAAATTCTCCGCTCATTCCGCAGAAACAGAGACCTTAAATGAGATTCAATCTCGCATTAAACAGGCCTTACCTGTAAAATAATCAGATTAATAACTATGTTTATACTTGTCTTTATACGGGGAAGTGCTAAACTTCCCTCAATCAATTGATATAATATCGTAAAGGATGAGACATGATTAAAATTATTCCGACGACGCCTTATCTGGATCAAAAAATGGGAACAGCCGGCCTGCGCAAAAAATCCCAAACGGCAATACAGCCGAACTATGTTGAAAATTTTATGCAAAGTATTTTTAACACTATCGGCAAACTGGATGACAAAACTTTCTTAGTTGGCGGAGACGGACGTTTTTACAACGACATAGCTATTCAAAAAATAATCAAAATGGCCGCCGCTAACGGTGTCAAAAAACTGGTCATCGGGCAAAACGGTTTCATCTCCACTCCGGCCGGCTCACATGTTATTTTAAAAAATGGCCTTGACGGCGGCTTTGTTCTGTCTGCATCACACAACCCCGGCGGCCCAAACGGCGACTTCGGCATAAAATACTCCAATCAAACCGGCGGCCAAGTCCCAGCTTCAATTACGGATAAAATTTACGAAAACACCAAAAATATTAAAGAATATAAAATATGTGATGCGGAAGATGTTGACCTCTCGAAAACGGGAACCCAAACCCTCTGCGGAATGGAAATTGAGATAATTGATCCGGTCACGGACTATGTCGAGATGATGCAAAAAATCTTCGATTTTGAGAAAATAAAGAAACTCTTCCAAAACGGCTTCACAATGCGTTTTGATGCCATGAACGCCGTAACCGGTCCTTATGCGATCCGCATTTTTGAAGAATTACTCGGTGCGACACCGGGAAGCGTTGTCAATGCCAAACCTTTGCCTGACTTCGGCGGTCTGCACCCGGATCCTAACCTTGTATATGCTAAAGAATTAGTTGATTTAATGTTTTCCGATAAAGCGCCCGATTTTGGCGCGGCTAATGACGGTGACGGCGACCGCAATATGATTCTGGGCAAAAAATTCTTTGTCACACCTTCCGACAGTTTGGCTATTTTAACGGATAACTATCAACTTATTCCGGCCTATAAAGACGGCATTTTCGGCGTGGCTAAATCAGCGGCAACCTCAACCGCCGTTGCACGCGTGGCCAAAGAAAAAAACATCGGCTACTATGAAGTCCCGACCGGATGGAAATATTTTGTAAACTTGATGGATTCAAACCGCATCACCTTCTGCGGAGAAGAAAGCTTTGGCACAGGTTCTGCCCACATCAGAGAAAAAGACGGAATTTGGGCGGTTCTTTTCTGGTTAAACATCATTGCCGTTACCGGAAAATCCGTTGAAGAAATCACGCTCGAACACTGGAAAAAATATGGTCGCAGCTATTATATGCGCTTTGACTTTGACGGTCTGTCTCAGGAAGTTGCCGATAAATTAATGGCTGACTTGGAAGCCAAATTACCACAACTGAACGGTCAAACTTTCAACGGCTACACCATTTCCGAAGCCGCGCCGTTTATTTATAACGATCCGGTAGATCATTCCAGTACTAAGAACGGACTGATTATTAAATTCGCTGATGGGTCGCGCATTGTTTATCGCTTGTCAGGAACAGGCTCAAGTGGCGCAACTTTACGTGTTTATCTTGAGAAATACGAAACTCAAAACCTGCAGGAAGATCCGTTGCTCATGTTGAAAGATATCCTGAAAACTGCAATGGATATCGCAGAAATCACACCTCGCACAGGAAAATTACAAGCCGATGTCATCACTTAAAAAATCAACATTAACCGGACTTTTCACCGCGCTTGTTTTCTCAACAAGCGCGTATGCTGGTTTATATGGTTTTGACGAATTTACCCCCTACACACAGGAAGAAAAATTATTAAACATGGAAGTCCCGCCGCATTCTATCATGAATTATCGAGACCTCATGCGTGAAAACGTCATCAGCCTGTCGAATTATGCTCGTTCGCATCGTCCGGATTTCCAAATTATGGTGCACGAAGGACAAGATTTGCTGACCCACAGCCTGTGGGAATATCATCTTGAAGGTTACATTCGCGCCAGAAATTCCGGACAAAATGTTGAAGATGCATCATTTCTTCTGAACCTAAAACAAACTTCTCCGGCTTATGAACCTGTCGTTAGCGGACGTGCGGCCGAATATGTGAAGAGTATTAATTCCGTTGCCGTCAACAACCACTATTGCGGAAATATTCAGAGCAACCCGACAATTACCGACAACAACCTCAAATTAGTCTCTATTGACCATTGTGCAAACGGAAAAGCTTATGATCAGGCAGTCATCGATTCGATAAAAAATAAAAGCCTCCTCTATGCCTTTTTGCATCAAGATAAAGCTTTTCGGAAAATAACGGCTCAACCGATTATCAATGAAAACGCAAAAAATATCTTTGACCTCAACAGCGCGCAAAATATTTCTTTTCTGCTTTATGATACGCTTTACGATAACAAAAACGACTTCATCGAAGCTGTTCGCGCTTCAAACTATGATGTCGTGGTTATTGAACCATATTTTCGTGGTACTGAACCTTTTACACCGGAAGATGTCAACGCTATGCAATACAAGAAAAACGGCGCCAAAAGACTTCTCCTCGCTCAGTTCAGCGTTTCTGAAGCAAAAAACACCGATTATTATTGGAACAATCGGTGGAAAATCGGCTCTCCGGAATGGCTTATCCGCTCCTCGTTTACATCACCGAATAGCGTGATAACTCAATATTGGAACGACCAATGGAAAACATATATGGCTCGTTACTTTAAAGGCGTCGTTGCCTCCGGATATGACGGTGCTTTTTTGACCGGCTTGGAAAATCATCAATATTTTGAACGGCTCACCCCTCTGGAATAGGATAAACCGATGAATGAAGTTGAAGTTTTAGACATCTCACGCGATGCGATTTTTACATTATTAAAAGTCGTCACACCCGTATTATTAGTCGCATTATTCATCGGCTTAATCATCGGTATATTTCAGGCCCTGACCCAAATTCAGGAAATGACACTGGCTTTTGTCCCTAAAATTCTGGGCGTTTTCGTCACCATTATTCTTCTGTTTCCGTTTATGTTGAACCAAATGCGGATATTATCGGACTCTCTGTTTGATAAAATTACTAATGGCGGCTGATAATGTCCGAACTGATAAATCAGGAAATTTATAAATTTATCTTTGTGTTTCTGCGCATCGGAGCTGCAATAATGCTTATGCCGGGGTTCTCTGCGAGTTATGTCAACACCCGTCAACGACTGTCAATAGCTTTGGCCCTGTCTTTGGTTCTGGTTCCCTTTCTGAATGACAGCCTGCCGTCTCACCCCACCGACACGACCGAAACCATAAAAATTTATATTTTTGAAATAACTTACGGTGTTTTCTTCGGGCTGATGATGCAGATATTATTCTCAGCACTCAGCCTCTGCGGTAACTTTATCGGACAAGCCATCGGTTTCTCCAATGCTCAAATTTTTGATCCGGCATTCCAAACCCAAAGCATCGTGATTGAAACATTTCTCAGCATATTAGCTTTAACAATTATATTCATCACAGATCTTCATCACCTGATGTTAAGTGCGGTTATTGACAGTTACACCCTGTTTCCGGTCGGAGCCGCCCTCCCCGTCGAAGACTTTTCCGACTTTATGAGTAAAACGCTTAATCAAAGTTTCATCACCGGATTCCAAATTGCCTCACCGTTCATCGCATTTTCTTTTGTATTTTATGTCGGTATGGGGCTTGTTTCCCGCCTCATGCCGCAGTTGAACATTTTCTTTCTGTCTTTACCCCTGCAAATCTATCTGGGCGTAGGACTTTTGTTAATCACCACCCCAATGCTGATTCTCTGGTTCATAAAATATTATGAAGAGGGTCTGCAACGGTTCTTGCATTAGAAAGGAGGAAACATGGTCGCCGAAGACGATGATGAAGCCTCCAAAACCGAAGAACCGTCGGAACGAAAAATATCCAAAGCCAAAGAAGAAGGTGATGTCGCACTCTCCCAAGATGCTAAAAGTTTTATTATGCTTTTGGGTATGCTGTTTGTCGTCTGGCTGCTTTTGCCGCTGCTGATGAAATGGTTTTATATGATGTCGGTAAAATTTATTGAAAGTCCGCAAAGTATCCCGACAGATCCCAAACATTTACAATTATTAATGTTGAATACCTTCCTCGGAATGCTGAAAATATTAAGCATTCCATTTGCGATATTTATGATTCTAGGCATCTTCGCGAGCATCGGGCAAACCGGTTTTGTCTTTGCGCCGAAAAAAATTGAACCCGATTGGAACAAACTTAACATTTTTGTGGCTCTTCCGAAGTTTATCAACATGAAAAAGATTGTTGAAAGCTTAAAAGGAATTATAAAAATCACCGTCATCGCGGTTATTTCCGTTTTGGTCATCCGCCCGTACCTGACCAATGTCAACCTGATGCCCACCATGGATATTATGGCTATTTTAGCTTTTATTCATAAAATAGTGGTATTATTAATCTTTACGGTAGTCATTGCCACGTTGATTATAGCCGTTGCCGACTTTGCTTACCAAAAATACGCTCACTTGAAAAAACTGCGTATGACCAAGCAGGAAGTCAAAGACGAATATAAGCAAATGGAAGGTGATCCATTGGTCAAATCGCGTATCAGACAAATCCGTATGGAAAGAGCCCGCCGCCGCATGATGGATGCCGTCCCCAATGCCGATGTTGTAATTGTCAACCCGACGCATTATGCTGTTGCTTTGGAATACAAAATGGATAAAATGGACGCGCCGGTCGTTGTTGCCAAAGGTTTAGACAACATCGCCCTGAAGATTCGCGAAGTCGCGGAGCAAAATGAAGTTCCTGTCGTTGAAAACCCGCCATTGGCTCGAGCTTTGTTTGCCTCCGTTGAAATCGACCAAATGATTCCGTCAGAACATTTTAAAGCCGTTGCCGAGGTTATTGGATATGTTATGCAGCTTAAAAACCCCCAGACCAGATAAACTGCTCCAGAAGCGGCTCGTTTGCCTGGCCTATTCTCTGATAGTCCTGACAATAGCCTTAGTCTTATTTTTAATTTATCCGGAATATCGCCTGCTTCTGGTTTTCACTTTCATTTTAACCACAGTCTGCTGCCTGTCGCTGACGATAAAAACACTCAATGCCGCTGAAGAAGCCATCAGCTATGGCGGATTCGCAAACGAGATTATCCGTAACGACTATGAAATTATCCGCATAGACACCCCGTCCGGAGAACCGGTATTACAAAATGATCCGGCTAAAGAAATGTTCCGCGGAGAGGCGATTCTCTCTTATTTAGAAAAACACCTCTCTAACCACCCCAACAA
>CAZFRT010000026.1:0-15522 GCA_964521455.1 uncultured Azospirillum sp. | reverse complement strand
CGTGCCGGCTCGGCACCAGCTAACTTTTGCCTCACCCGCCGGGTGTTGCCGACCACCACTAGAAAGATTGAAGGGCGTAAATGTCTTTCACAGTCCAGTCTCCGGTTTTGTTGCTGAGAACATAAATAATGTTTCCGTTGCAAAGCCCGAACCAATTTCCGTTGCAGGTTCCTCTGGTATAAACTTCAACGGTGTTGACATCAATCGGCTTTGTTTTCAGGATTTCAAAAGTAAGTTCTGTCGGGCGTCCGAGACTTTCATCTTCCATAAAGATAAATTTAGGCATTTTTTTAGGATCGCATTCCGAGAACTTTGGATTTAAGGTGCATTTAAGGGTCAAGTCAATAGCACATACGGCATCATTTCCTTTGTCGCATCCGGTTTCGAGCTGATTGAGGGCATAAATGTATTGTTTGTTTTCGAAATCAATATCAATCTGAGGAGCAACAACCACAACTTCTCCGGCTTCAAGAGCTTCCTGAGTGGAAAGGGTCTCTGAGGTGCTCTCCTGATTATCGGAGCAAGCGGAGATTAAAGCGGCGATGGCAAAAGCAGAAATGATTTTTTTCATGATGATAATCCTTAAATTAAAAAAACATGAATGTCATTGTAAGGAGGGGAAGAAAAAAAGTCCAGTATTTAAAATAAAAAAAAGGAAGGAGAAACCCCTTCCTTTTTTGAAAACTTTCGGATTAGAAAGAGTATCTAACACCGGCAGTAACATCCATCATGTGGTCAGTTTTGTGTACTTTATCCAAGAAGGAGTAACGAGCCAAAACTCTGACAGCCCAGTTTTCAGTAACATCATACTGAACACCGGCACCGATACGATAAGCCCAACCGTTTTCTTTTTCAGATTTATAACCGGTTTCTTTGTATCTGGTATCAACTTGTGCAATACCGGCAGTACCGAGAACAGACCAAACTTGATCACAACCTAAAGGCAGATAGCCGTAAGCGTCTAAACCGTAAGAACGATAGCTTACTTTGTTTTTGATAACGGAAACGTTATCATCGTCATCAACTTCGTGAGTATTCCAAGTTTTAGATTCTAATGGAGTCTGATAAAAAATTTCAGTACCAAAATGTTTGTTGTACTTTGTACCAACGTTGAAAGAAGCGTTTTGCAAGTTTTTGCTGTAAACGTGAGAGTTAACATAGTCAACACCAACGTAAGGAGTATAATCTGCAGCGTTTGCTGAAGCAGAAAAAGCAACGGCTGATACAGCTACCATTAATGCACTAATTGTTTTTTTCATGTAAAATTCCTTTTTTAAAAAAGATATTGAACGGCCCGTATAATATAGCATATTTATCTAAATTTTGGGCGATTACAAAAATACTATATAGCAAAAATGTTAAATTTAAAGTAAATAAATATTACAAATTGTGAATTTTGTTAAAAATATTTATAAAAATGAAATCTTTATTGTTTAGAATGCACTTTAGTGATATAAATATAAAGATGGAATGAATAAGGAAGGATTTTCCGATGAAGAGCAGAATAAACGAACGCGGACAAACAATGATTGAAGTCATTATGATTTTAGGTTTCTTGGGTGCTTTTTCCGCCGGAATTGTTCATCTTGTTAGCCGGATGTATGATAAATATAGGGTCAGTCGTATCAATCAACAGATTGAAGAAGTTAAAAAAAGTATTTCCAATCGTTATATGGCAGCAGGGTCTTTTGTGGGGCTGACGCCTTCCGGGCTGATAAAAGACGGTGCCGTTCCGGCAGATATGGTTGCCGGGGATAATGAACTCCGACACGCGTTTATGGGAAATGTAAGCCTTCACGGATATTTTAATCGTTATACGGTAACTTTTAGTAATCTGCCGTTGGAAGCCTGTGTCGAATTAGCGATGATTGACTGGACCATGGGAGATTCTTCTGATTTGATAAACTTAAAAATAAACGGGCATACTTATCGTTGGCCGGCAGCACCGGGAGCCGGAGCCAGACTGTTGCCGTTGCAGATGAGCGACGTTTCTACCGAATGTACCGGGGATGATAATGAAATTATGTGGAATTTTCAGTAAAGCGGAGAAAACTTTTGATAAAAGTAAACGACGTCAATAAAACCAGAGACTTGGCAACCGGAGGTAAGACGCAAAAGGCCTCCGGCGGTGAGAGTTTTTCGCTTTATCTGAAAGAAACAATGAAACCTTCAGCCACTCCGGTCGGCGGCAGTACGTCTATTTCCGTGGCCGATGCGATTTTTGCCGCTCAGATGGTAAACGGGGAAGAGGAGCGGGAAATTCGCAAGAAACTGGTAAAAAAAGCTGAAACATTATTGGAAAAACTGGAAGAAATCAGGGATGCCCTTTTGAGGGGATATATCTCCAGAGAACGATTGATTGAAATATCTCGTTTTGTGAAAGAAAGAAAATTTGAAAGCACGGATGAACGCTTGATGGAAATTTTGGGTGAAATCGAATTGAGAGTGGAAGTGGAACTGGCAAAGTTAATGAAATAGCTGTGATAAAACGATGTTTTTGCTTGAAGTCCTTCATTGAAATTTGTATTTTGCTTGCTATATGAACAAATTGTTTAATTATCCTATAAGGAGACAGTAAATGGATACCGCAATTATTCTTCCGCCTGACTATAAACCTTCCGCTGATGAAGAATATATGAATGATTATCAGCAGGAATATTTCCGTCAAAAACTCCTAAATTGGAAAAAATCGCTGATTTCCCAGTCCGAAGGTACACTTGATGATTTGCGTCAGGGAGGATTAAACCAGCCGGATCAGATTGATCGTGCGTCCCTGGAAGCTGACAAGGCTTTGGATTTGAGAACAAAAGATCGAGCCAGAAAATTAATATCTAAAATCAACGATGCTTTGAAACGTATTGAAGATGGTGTCTACGGATATTGTGAAGAAACCGGAGAACCTATAGGTATCGAGCGTTTGGAAGCCCGTCCGGTGGCAACACTTTCAATTGAGGCTCAAGAGCGTCACGAAAGAATGGAAAAAACTTACGACGACGAAGCTTAAGGTTTGAGCCCGAAAATGGTGGCAAAGGACTTTATATTAGCTTCCGGATCTCCGCAGCGTAAACGGCTGTTGGAGCAAATTGGCTTAATTCCCAAAAGCATAGAAGCGGCAGATATTGATGAAAGCTGCAAAAAAAGCGAGACAGCCACGGCTTATGTAAAAAGAATGGCTCTGGAAAAAGCCTTGAAAGTTTCCTCCTTTCATCCCGGAGAGATTGTTCTCGGTGGTGATACAATTGTTGTTGCCGGCGGTAAAATTCTTCATAAAGCGAAAAATGACGAGGAACAAACTCAGGTAATGCGTTTGCTTTCCGGTCGTGCCCATAGGGTTATCAGTGCCGTTTGTGTCGTTGATCGTAACGGGCGAACATCAGTCAGATGTGTAAGTACCCGCATTTTAATGAAAAAACTTTCCGAGGAAGAAATCAAAAGTTATGTGGCTTCTCATGAATGGGTCGGCTGCGTAGGATATAAAATAGAAGGCGAATTGGCGGGCTTTGTCAAAAAGATGATCGGCTCCTATACGGGCGTTGTCGGACTTCCGCTGTTCGAAACAAAAAATCTCTTAAACGGGGTAGGCATAAAATGACAATAGATACAATTCTTTACGAAATCAACGGCGGACAATCCGGTATAGCTTTAATGGGTGAAGGTCGCCTGAAAGAACTGGAATTTGTGAATGGCGGACGTGCCGCAGAGGGAAATATTTATCTGGGTAAAGTGGTGCGTAAATTGGATTTGGCTCATCAGAAAGTAGGCTTTTTTATTGATATTGCCGATAGCCGTGAAGCGTTTTTGAATGCCGATGAATATGGCCTGAAAGATTTAAATATTTCTGAGGGACAGAGCATTGTTGTTCAGGTAGCTCAGGAGCAACGAGCTGAAAAAGGAGCCAAGGTTGTTCGCTCTGTCCAATTGGTCGGAGAACACATAGTTTATTGTCCGTATCGTTTGACGGTTGAGGCCTCTTCTCGTATTGAAGATAAGCAAAAATTAGATGAGTATAAGGAAAAAGTTCTGGAAAACACTACCGGACAAGAAGGTTGGATATTGAGAACATCTTCCGTCGAAGTTCCTTTTGATGTTATAGCCAAAGAAATGGAAGACCTTCGAAATACGTATGATTCTTTGCGGATTAAAGCTCGCAATGTTCAAGCTCCGGCTTTGCTTTATGCTCGTGAAAATCCGTTGTTTGAGCATATTAAACGCCATGCGGAAACTCTGCATAAAATTATTTTGAATTCCCGTAATGTGGAAGCTGAATTAAAAGAAAAATTCGGTGATAAATATATTGTCGAAATTGATAATGAACCTTTTGAAAAATACGGTGTTGAAGAAGCTATCGGCGAAGCCTTGCAAAAGACCGTAAAACTTCCGTCCGGTGGTAGAGTGATTATTGAAGAAACCAAAGCTTGTGTGGCGGTGGATGTCGATAGTGGTGATGATAAGGGACACGGTTCAATTTCCAATTTGAACGAAGAGGCCGCTTATGAAATTGCCCGTCAAATTCGTCTGCGGAATTTATCCGGAAAAATCCTGATTGATTTTGCCGGTTCTTCAGAATATAAGTTCATCAAGCCAGTTATTGAGATTTTGGAACAAGAGCTCACAAAAGACAGTAACAAGAGTCGCGTAATGGGCTTAAGTAAAGCCGGTATGGTTGAAATCATCCGCGTAAGAAGACGTCCGAGCCTTTCTGATTTGATGACGGAAGAATGTGAAACTTGTCAGGGAACCGGACGAGTTGCCAGATGAGCGAAGTTATCAAAACCTATAAATGTCCGATTTGCGGAAAACTGGCTCCGGCAAATAAATACCGTCCGTTTTGTTCCAAACGTTGTGCCGATATTGACTTAGGTAATTGGTTTAATGAGAGTTATTCCGTTCCGGCAGTTGATGTCGATGAACAGGAGCTCGAAGAACTGGAAAAAGCCCTCGACGAGCAATTGGATAAAGAGTAATAGGACTGGAGCCTTGGTTGAGGAAGGTATAACACTTTTTCTTACAGAACGCTTAATGTGGTATAGCTTTGTACTGATTGTCAAAATGAAGACATTACCCTAAAGCATTATTTATCGGATATTAATCCGGAGCGAAAAACTCGTTGGCTTTTGTTTGTTCAACACACAAATCCTTTTTGAGATACCAATCATAAGATTTTGCGATATGCCCCAAATCGAGAGCCTGATACCCTTGTAATGCCATATCATAAGCCAAGACAGTGGCCGTCGGGCCTAAAATGATGATGACCAACCTGTTTTTATCAATAGTCAGAGCCTGAGTCAGAATGCTGTCATATTCCTCAAAAGCATTGATTGACGGAGCATATTGGTATTCCACGGATTTTGCAAAATCAAAAATATTATGTTCAATCTTATCAAAAACGGTTTTCCCGCAAATAATCGTGATGTCCTTATCTTTCCAAATATTGATAAAGTCATCAAAATATTTTTTGAGATCATAATTAATATATTGGGTGTATGCTTGACTAATACCTGTTCCGTAGTAAATTTTTTCCTGGCAAATATATTTCTGAATAATATTTCGAAAGTATTTACCCCAGTTTCTTGCAAAATTTTTGGTATGAGGATAAACATTGGTTTGATCAGAATAAAAAATTTCCGGAATGGTAATTAAAATATTAGGTATGTCGGAACCCAAAACTTCTCTTAATCTTTCAGCCAATTTTGGAGAAGCTTTTTGAAACGGAATACTAACTTCTTCGCATAAATTCAGTTCTCCGTCGCCAAAGCGGCAAATGCTTACCTCGTCATTCGTAATACGGGAAAAACATTCTTTGTCAGTCCTTATGATTGGTTTATCAATATTCGGTACGATTTCGTATTTGAAACTGTCTAAAATATCCTGAAGAGACAAAAGATTTACAGTTGATTTTAATTTGTCATGATCTTTATTTAAATTAATTTTGGAAAGATAATATATATTCTTAAAAAAACGACCGATGTTCATTGTTTTTCCCTTCTTAAAATGTATTTTTGTCAAAATTTGTACATTTTATAAGGGTTGTCAAATTTATTTTTGGTCTAATGTGGATAAAGATAGAAGGGAATTTATTGCTTTTTTATCATGTTTTTAATATCGGCGGAACCGCTGGCTTCAATAATACGGTTGCGGCGAAGCTCGTCCAAGTCGTAATTGGCCTTGATATTAAGCTGCGGGGCGATGGCTGAAATGATTTTTCCCGCCGTTGGAACCGTATTCCAGCCAGAAGTAACAAAGCCCCAGGTTTCTTTTGTGGCCTTCGGTTCATCCATCATCATAAACAAGGCATATTGCGGATTAGAAGCAGGGAAGGTGGCTAAGAACGAGGTCATAACCTTCTTATCAATATATCTGCCGTTGACAAGTTTATTGGCCGTTCCGGTTTTTCCGGCAACTTCATAGCCGAGAACATTAGCACGTTTACCGGAGCCTTCAACAACCACGCCGCGGAGAAGTTTTCTCATTTCTTTAGATGTGTTAAACGAAACAACTCTATGGCTTTCGCTGTTAATGTTTTCCTTCAACAATGTCGGGTTATGATAAGTTCCTCCGTTGACAACCGCTGAAAAAGCCGTAACCAAATGCAACGGAGTAACAGAAATACCATAACCATAACCGACGGTGGCTGTGGTTTCTTCACCCCAGCGTTTTGGTACCAAAGGAGATCCTTTTTCGGCGACTTCAAAATTGTCGATAGCTTTGAAAAAGCCGAGATTGCTTAAGAAGTTTTGTTGTTCTTTTTTCCCGACTTTAAGAGCGATGTGAGCAGAACCGATGTTAGAAGAATAAATCAAAATTTCCGGCAAGTTGAGCCAGCGATTTTCCCCACGATAATCTTTAATGGTGTTGTAACGCAGTTTCAAAGGTTTGGTTGCGTCAAACTTGTCGGTAACTTTAACTTTTCCGCTTTCCAAGCCGAGAGCAGCGTTAAAAATTTTCAAAACCGATCCCGGTTCATACACGCCTTTGGTGGAGAAATTGAATTGAGCCCGTTCAGATGGAAATCTGCCGGTGTTAGGATCAAAGTCCGGCAAAGAAATCATGGCAATAACCTCACCGCTGTTGACATCCATCAAAATTGCGGAAGCTCCTTCGGCATTATATTTTTCAACAGCGGCAGCCAGTTCTTCACGGATGGTGTCCTGAATACCGGCGTCAATAGTCAATTGCAAAGGAATGTCTGATTGGGTCAGGCGTTCGTCAAGCTGTTTTTCAATACCTGAAATGCCGTTGTTGTCAATATTGGTGTTGCCGATAATATGAGCAAACAGATTCTTGTGCGGATAAATGCGTTTTTCTCCGTTTTCAAATTCCAACCCCGGAATGCCCAGAGCGTTGATTTGATATTGCTGAGAAGGAGAAAGGTTTCTTTTGATGTAAACAAACTTGCCTTTGCGGGTAAGTTTGGCAAGAATATCCTCATAGCGAATATCCGGCAGAATTTGAGCCAGTTTGACGGCGGCATGCTGTGGATTTAAAACTTTTTTCGGATTGGCATAGAGATTGACGGTTGGTAAAGAGGTGGCAATAATCGTGCCGTTACGGTCAAGAATGTCTGCCCGTTTAATCGGGCTTTTGTCATAAGCTCTGACGTCATCGGCAATTTCAATGCTTTTTTCGGAATTTTGATTAGGAACAATGCAAAGGTTAAAAAGACGAACGCAAATAACACTGTAAATCAGCAAAAAAGAGAGTATAGCAAAAGAGAGACGGTTTTTTACCGTGGAAAGAGGATCTTTCTCACATGTGAAGTTTTTGAAAGCATAATCTCTGTCTATTTTAATTTCCTGCCCGGGAAGATAAAAATTCTTCTGTTCTTTCCGGGGAAAATACTTCCCGATCATAATCCGCTTCTGCCTATGTTTCTTTGTTTACCTCTGAGCTTTAACGAGACGTTTCAGCTGTTTGTTACGTTCAGCCTGCGAGTTAATGTTTTGGCGGGCAATCATTCTTCTGTCTGATTCTCCCGGCTGATATTCAAATGGTAACGCAGAATAGTTAATAATTTGTTCAGCTTGGACCGGATTTAGGGCAATATGTTTGTTTGCCAGCTTGCGAAGACGGGAAGGGTTGTTTAGATGGCTCCATTCGGCTTTCAAAACATGAATAGTTTTTACGTCGTCCTGAATGCCGCGATTAATCCGAGCCAGCTCATGTTCAAGGTTTTGCACCTGATTTTTCATAACAAACATCCCAAAACCAACTAAACAGGTTAGGGTAACCCATAAACTCAAAGTAGCTGTTTTTGTACTATTCATTTCGCGATCCTTTCTAGGTTTGCGTTATTAATTTCTATTTTTTCACGGCGAAGCGTAATTTTGCCGAACGGGCTCTCTTATTTTCAACCAATTCTTTCTGAGTTGGCATAAGTGCCTTGGAGCAGGAGGCAAAATCAACATCGTCGAGTTGTTCAGGTTCCGGCATATAACGAGAAATATGCACGTTTTTGCCGGAGTGTTCTTTAAAAAAGTTTTTAACAATGCGGTCTTCAAGGGAATGGAAGGTAACAACCACCATCCGTCCCCGAGGGTTGAGAAGTTGCAAGGCTCCGTGAAGACCTTGCTCCAACTCTTCCAGTTCGTTGTTGACGGCAATTCTTAAGGCCTGAAAAGTTCTGGTTGCCGGATCAATGGAGTTAGGTGTCTTATGAATAACGGTATAAATAATCTCGGCTAGTTCTTTGGTCGTCTCAATAGGCTTTGTTTGGCGATAAGCAACGATTTTTGCGGCAATTTGGCGGGATTTTCTTTCTTCTCCGTATTTATAGATAATATCAGCCAGTTCTTTTTCTTCGGTGTTGTTGACAATATCGGCGGCAGAAAGTCCGTTGCAAGACATTCTCATATCTAACGGAGCATCTTTGGAGAAGGAAAATCCTCGCTCACTCTGGTCTAACTGCATGGAAGAAACACCGATGTCAAACACGGCACCGTCAATCGGTTGATTAATAAGATTTTTAAAATCACTGAACTGTCCGGCACGAAACTCAAAACGATCTCCGTAAAGGGATTTGAGTTCCTCTACTCTTTTCAATACGGTCGGATCTCTGTCAATAGCGATAACTTTGCAGTTTGCGGATTTCAGAATAGCTTCAGTGTAACCGCCGTTTCCGAAAGTGGCGTCGACATAAACCTCCCCATTTTTTGGAGCCAGTGAAGCAAGAACTTCATTGAGCATAACCGGAATGTGAGGTGTTTTTGTCTCAGCCATTGGATTTCTCCGGCAGTTTGAGCGACGGGCGGTTCTTTAAGACTTCGGCACGAATACGGGCCTCTTCTTTTTCCCAGTTTTCAGGGTTCCAAATTTGGAATTTACGGCCTTTACCGACAAAAACGGCGGTGTCGGTAATTCCGGCATATTGCAACAGCTTGTCGGATAAAAGAATACGACCGGTGGAATCAAAGGTAAATCTTTTCGCGTCGCCGAAAATAAGATTGGTCAGATTGTCTTGCTCCTGAGAAAAAAAGTCGAGGGAGTTTTCCATATCGCTGGCCAGTTTTTCGAGCATTTCTTCACAGCAACCCTCAATACAAGGTGCGGTCAGCGAACGATAGCAGACAATTTCCGTTGATAAATCTTTAACGATTGCACGGTAATCTGAAGGCAATGAAACACGGCCTTTGTTGTCGACCTTGTTTACGATTGTATCCAGAAAGAGAAAAGTTTTTCTCAATGTTTTAACCCTCAAAACGATTACCTTAACTAATATATGGTATAACATGGGATTTTCTGGGAATCAATGGGAATTTTTAGTATTTTATTAACTGTTCTTAATTTGTTCTTAAAAATATTTTCCCGATTCTCGCCAAGTGCTTATTGGCTTTGAGATTGGTTATATGAAAAAAATGGGGATAAAATTCACAACTTTTATTCGTCGGTAAAATCTGATTTTTTGTCTATTTACGAGATAGGAAAAATATGATATGATAAAAGTCTGAAGTGAATTATTTTGAAACAACTCCTGTCGGTTACTAATAAGGGCGTAATCGATAAGGTATAACAACAGCCCGATTTTATCATTATGGAAGCATTAGCATTTCCGCGTTTAAGCACAGGTTTCGGCATCAAGGTCATGGACAACGAAGGCAACATCTGGTCTCGTGTCAACGAAGAAAACAAAACCAAAGACCACGGCAATTTCATTGTCTGCGGCAACACAATCGAAACGGTTGTTACCATCCGCAACGGCAAGAGAACTCTCAACCCCGTTCTGGTCCCCAACAATGTTTTCAGCGATGAAGACGGCGTGAGCTACCTCAGAGCCCATGAGAAGAACGAAGCCGAAATCAAGGCGAAGGCAGAGGCTGCAGGATGTGGTTACATCATTGCTCGCAAGTATCCTGACGGTACCTATGTTGCAGAAGCGTGGAAAGACGGTGAACAGGTTTCGTTCCCTCAGACCTTGTGGAATGAGATGGGTGTGGCCTACAAGTTTGTAGACTATGCAACATACGGCGAAATCTGCAAGCGTACGCACGGATACTACCTGGCTCAGAAGATTGAACCGGTGTATCTGCTCGATACTCAAGCCGGTGAGGCTGTTCAGGCAGTCATCAACGGCGTGAAGGAGCATGACACATTCATGGAAGAAGGCGAAGTCAAGGTGCAGAATATGTATCACGGTGAAACCTACAAGATGAAGGTGTCCAAGCTCACGAAACTGTACGAGTATGCGGAAACCACCAGTGAAGGCATTCAGGTATGGAAGCCCAAGTTCGCTCTTCAGAGCTGGACGTTCACAAACGAGAACATCTTCGGAATCCTGTGGGGAGGTTTTGAATTCCTTGCCAAGGCAATGATCAATATTACCGATCCCAACGACATCTACGGATGTAATTTCGAAGTATTCAACGGCAATGACCTGGCTCAGGGCAGTCATAAAAAGATGAAGCTGTTTTTGCCGGTTGAACCCCTGGAATTGGACTATTTCCTCATCCCGGAGGTTGCTGCCGGCCACGGATTGTCTCTGGAGGCTGTTCCGAAAACAGATTTTGTGGAATGCCCGTTCCCGCTGGAGTTCCTCGCTTACGTAAGCTAAGCAAAATGCAAAAAATGAAAGAGTTTTCCCTTAAATAAGGAAAACTCTTTCGGCGTTTAAATTAAATTGCACGAAATTTATAAAGCTGTTGCAATCGGATTGTTAATCATATATTCTTCATAACAACAGGCGGCCGGATAGCTGCGTCTTGGAAAGGAAAATCCAAAGATGAGGAAAGTCCGGGCTTCAAGGGAACAGAATACCAGATAACGTCTGGCTGGAGAAATCCAAGGGAAAGTGCCGCAGAAAACATACCGCCCCGCATGCGGGGTAAGGTTGAAAAGGCGAGGTAAGAGCTCACCGCAAAGGCAGTAATGTCTTTGGCAGGGCAAACCCTGTTCGAAGCAAGACCAAGTTAGGAGGGCTTCTCTTTGTGAGAATGTCATACGGAGGGTTCCCAATCCACTCCAGAGGTAGGTCGCACGAACTGACAGGTAACTGTCAGTCCAGATGAATAGCTATCGCTTTCGTCTTTGCTTACCGGCGAAGAATATCGAAAGTACAGAACTCGGCTTATAGGCTGCCTGTTTTTTTATTGTGTTGGGTAATGCAAAATAAGGATGGAATATGCAGCAAAGAACTCTGAAAAAACCGGTATCTCTCAAGGGAATAGGTTTACACTCGGGAGTAAATGTCAATCTGACGATAAATCCGGCTCCTGTTGACAACGGAATTGTTTTTCGCCGGGTTGATGTGGACGGAAAGCCTGAAATCAAAGCTCTGTATTCCAATATTGTCGATACCCGCAATTGTTCCTGTCTGGGGGATGAAAAAGGCAACATTGTCAGCACGATAGAACATGTGATGAGTGCGTTGTATGCCGCCGGCATAGACAATGCCTTAATTGATGTTGATAATAAAGAATTGCCGATTATGGACGGTAGTGCCAAAGTTTTCTTTGATGCTTTGAAAACTGCCGAAAAAGTAGAGCAAAATGCTGCCAGAAAGTATTTGAAAATAAAAAATGAAGTTTCCTTTGCCGATGAAAAGGGCAATACCGTAAAACTGCTCCCGTCTGATAAACTGTCCGTTGAGTTTGAAATAGAGTTTCCTTCCAAAATTGTCGGACATCAGGTGTTTGATAACGACATTACGCCGGAAGTTTTTGAACAAGAAATTTCCCCTTGCCGTACTTTTTGTGAAAAATATCAGGTGGATTATTTACAATCCGTTGGTTTGGCAAAAGGCGGCAGTCTGGAAAATGCTGTGGTTTTAGATGGTGAAACGGTTATGAACCCGGGAGGGCTTCGGCTTAAAAATGAATGTGTAAACCACAAAGTTTTGGATGCCGTCGGTGATTTATATACTTCCGGATATTATATTTTGGGACGTCTGGTTGCATCCAAAACCGGACATTTCCATTCTAACGAATTGTTAAAAGTTTTGTTTAAAGATAGTTCCAATTATGAAATTGTGTAAGGGTAAAACAATGTTAAAGTTCAGAACTCTGATATTTAGTCTTTTTGCGGTTGTTTGGGTGGCCGGATGTTCTTCCACACCGAAGGAAGAAACACACCAATCTGCTGAACAACTGTACAATCAGGCTTATGAAGAACTTGAGAAAACCGCTTATAAAAAAGCGGCAGAAGGGTTTGAAAAGGTTGAACTGGAACACCCTTATTCCAAATGGGCAACCAAGGCCAAACTAATGGGGGCTTATGCTTATTATAAGAACCAACAGTATGATGATGCGATTATCAGTCTGGATCGTTTCATCAAATTCCATCCCGGAAATAAAGATATTGCCTATGCTTATTATATGAAAGCCTTGTGCTATTACGAGCAAATCAGCGGGGTAGAAAAAGACCAAAGCGAAACGCAAAAGGCTTTGAACGCCTTGCAACAGGTTGTTTTGCGTTTTCCGGATACGGATTATGCCAAAGACGCCCGCCTGAAAATTGATCTGGCTCGCGACCATCTCGCCGGAAAGGAGATGGAAGTCGGACGCTATTACTTAAATCAGAATAATTATCTCTCAGCATTGAACCGTTTCTCAGTAGTTGTGGTTGAATATCAGACAACATCCCATATTGAAGAGGCATTGTATCGACAGGTTGAAATTTATACCGTTCTGGGCTTAAATCAGGAAGCGGACAAAGCCGGAAAAGTCCTGAACTACAATTATCCTGACAGCAAGTGGAATAAACGGGCAAAGAAAATTCTTAAAGGCTGAAAATGTTACAATCTCTGTCTATCCGCAATGTTGTTTTGATTGATAAACTGGACTTGGATTTTAATTCCGGTTTGAGCGTTTTGACCGGAGAAACCGGAGCCGGTAAATCTATTTTGTTGGACTCTCTGGGACTGGTTATCGGTAATCGTGCCGAAACGGGCCTTATCCGGCAGGGCGAGGACAAACTCAGCGTAACGGCTCAATTCTTGGTAAAAGACAAAACTTCTCCTTTGTGGAATCTGCTTGAAGAATATGAGCTGGAGGCAGATGAGGAAATTGTTGTTAAACGCTCTTTGGACAGGAACGGCAAGGGTAAAATCTTTTTCAACGATCAACCGATAAGTGCCAAACTGCTTAAGGAAATCGGAAAATATCTGGTTGAGGTGCACGGTCAGTTTGACAATCAGGGCTTGTTGAATCCCGCCAATCATCGGGATGTTTTGGATGGATATGGCAATTACACGAAGCTTCTGGCGGAAGTAAAAGAAAAATTTTGGGCATATAAAAAAGCCAAAGCCGAGCGGATTGAAGCTGAAAATAATTTAAACAAAGCCAAAACCGACGAGGAAAATCTGCGTCATTGGGTTGATGAATTGGAAAAATTAAATCCGACGACCGGAGAGGAAGAAGAACTAAGCCGTCGCCGTTTGGAGATGATGAATTCCGAAAAAATTATTGAAAGTTTAAGCTATGCTTACGGGGCTTTGACACAAGGGGCAGATATCCAGTCGGCTTTGCGTCAGGCACAATCCGGAATTGACAGAGCCAATCGAATTGTCGACGGAAAATACGATGAGATTTATGCTGCTCTGGATAGGGCGTTGATTGAAGCATCCGATGCGATTAACCAGATTGAAGAAGCTTCGCAAAACATCAGCCTGAATCAAAATGAGCTGGAAAATATCGAGGAACGCCTGTTCAGTCTGAAAGCACTGGCTCGCAAACACCAAACAACAATTGACGAACTTCCGCAGGTTTTGGAAGATTTTCGCATGAAGTTAAACAGCATTGAATTGGGTGAGGAAGGGATTTTTGCTCTCCGCCGTCATGAAGAGGAATGCCGTCTGGAATATCTGAAAGCGGCAAATGAGCTGAGTTCCAAACGCAAGGCAACGGCTTTGGTGTTGGATGGTAAGGTTATGGCTGAACTTCCGCCGCTGAAAATGGAAAAAGCGAGGTTTGTAACGATTATCGAAAAACTGGATGAGATGTCTATGAATGAAACCGGTTTCGACAATGTTTATTTTACCGTTGCAACCAATCCGAACTCTCCGCAAGGACCAATAAATAAAATAGCCTCCGGAGGTGAACTGGCTCGTTTTATGTTAGCATTGAAAGTCAATCTGGCTCAAAGTTCTAGCGTCGGAACCATGATTTTTGACGAGGTGGATGCCGGTGTCGGCGGAGCGACGGCTCAGGCTGTGGGTGAAAGACTTTCCCGACTGGCTAAAGAAGTTCAGGTTTTAGTTGTAACGCATTCTCCGCAAGTTGCCTCCAAAGGGGATAATCACTTTAAGGTGGAAAAATCTACAAAAGATAATATAACCACCACCACGGTCAGAGAATTGAACCGAGAAGAAAAATCCGAAGAAATCGCCCGTATGTTGGCAGGAGAAACCATTACCGACGAAGCCCGTGCCGCCGCCAAAGTCCTGATGGAATGTTAGGATAGGAAAAAAATCCTTGACCTGGGGTTTGTTTTAGTTTATACATATTCATGTAGCCACTAACTATAAGTGTATCTAAAAATCCGCTGAATTTTCAGCGGATTTTTTTGTTTAAATTTAGGAGAAGGTTATGAATGAGTATTTATTGAAATTAAAAGGAAAAATTTCTGAAACAATAGAATGGATGGAGGTAGATGATATTTTAAATACAAAAAGAAATTAAAAGAACTGGGATACTATCAAGAACCCAAATGGGGATTAACTCATGTCCCCGATGATGCGATGTTTGACGGCATTTCAAAGTTTCAAACGCAACAAAAGTATCTCAAAGGATGG
Source organism: uncultured Azospirillum sp. (assembly GCA_964521455.1). Lineage (GTDB taxonomy): Bacteria > Pseudomonadota > Alphaproteobacteria > RF32 > CAG-239 > JAGAJR01. The sequence continues at coordinate 302 of CAZFRT010000026.1, read as the reverse complement.
TTAGCCCGCTAATCTTTAAATCTGTTTTTTGTATAAGTAAGCATTCTTAACAAGGCTTCATAAGTCGCATTGGCTGTGGCCTGAGTACTTAAGATATTGGTTATCAGGCCGCAGTTTTCATGACAATCTTCTCCACAAGAAATATAGCATGTATTGTTATAGTCATAAATATTATTGTTAAGTTCATAATTATATTGAATATAGTTCTCAAAAGATTTTTTCATGGTATCTTTTTTCTCGGTATAAAATAAATCAAAAATTTCAGAGGCGATTTTTTTATAACAATCAATTAAATTATAATT
>CAZFRT010000025.1:0-15857 GCA_964521455.1 uncultured Azospirillum sp. | reverse complement strand
CTCCGATGGCTATTATTGAATTGGTTGACAGAGATGTTAATGCCAAAGGTGCTGCTGATAAAGCTCGTGTTGCTGCTGAAAAAGCCGCAGCCGAAGCTGCTGAAAAAGCTTCAGCTGAGTAGTTTAGTTATAAACTAATTGTAAAAAGCGAATCGTGAAAACGGTTCGCTTTTTTGTGTTTTGTGAGAGGAATAAAAATGTATCAACGAATTTGTATTGTCGGAAACGGTGGAGCCGGAAAATCTACTTTAGCCGTGAAACTGGGCGAAGAATTTAAGCTTCCTGTTTGTCATATTGACAAGCTGTATTGGTTGCCGGGATGGGAAAAACGTCCGAAAGACGAATATTTGAAGTTATTGGAAGAAGTTGTTCAGCAAGATAGATGGATTATTGATGGGAATAACAAGTCAACCATGCCGATGCGTTTTAAGCGGGCGGATTTGATTGTTTTTTTGGATTATCATCCATTTTTTTGTTGTTACAGAGCGATAAAACGGATGTTGCTGACTGTTAGTCGTCCAGATATGGCAAATGGTTGTAGAGAACGTTTTAATATGCCTTTTTATCAATGGATATTGGGATATCGAAAACAGCAGAATCCGATTGTTTATAAATATTTGGAAGAATATGGAAAAACTGCTCGTGTATTGGTTGTGCGAACCCCAAAAGAATTGTCTGTTCTTCTAAATGATTTGAATGAGGCATAAGAAAAAGCCCTCTCAAATGAGAGGGCTTGTTTTTATTTCATATCTTTGAGGTTTTCGCCTTTGGCAACGTAGCTTTCAACAGCTCTGCTTGCTTTCTTGGCGAGGGCGATACAGCCAGGACCGGCAATACAACCTCCTTCACAACACATTACTTCAATCATGTTGTTTTCACAGCCTTTTGTTGCGTAACGTTTCAGCAATTTGAGATTGTCTTTGCTTAATCCGTCAATTCTTTCAGGGCGGATTTCTATCTTGTCTTCAACTAAGCTGACAACGGCTCCGGCAACGCCTCCGGAAATAGGGAACTGACGTCCCTGAGCACTGGAGATTTGATGAAATTCTTCTGCCGGACATTCTTCAATGTTGATGCCGTCAGCAACGAGCATTGCTCCGACTTCTTCAAAGGTCAGAACATAGTCCGTATTCGGATCGTTTTCAGCTTCAACACGTTTAGCCAAGCACGGACCGACAAATACGGCTACGCAATCCGGCTGTTCTTGTTTTAACAGTTCGGCGGTATAGTACATTGGTGGTTTGGTGCTGGATACAAACGGTTCAATTTCAGGAATGTGAACTTTGGCAGCTTTGAAGTATGCCGGACAACAAGATGTTGTCATGAAATTTGCACCTTCTTCCATACGTTCAACGAACTCAGCAGCTTCTTTTCGGGTTGTGATGTCTGCACCGACGGCAACTTCCACAACATCGGAGAATCCGAGTTTTTTTAATGCTCCGACAACATTGGCGATGTCGTTCGGGAATTGACCGACGAAGGCAGGAGCCAACATAGCAATTACTTTTTTGTCGGTGTCTTTAATGAGCTTCAAGACGTCAATCATTTGTGAACGTTCTACAATAGCACCGAACGGGCAAGACATCAGGCATTTACCGCAAGAAATGCATTTTTCGGTATCAATATGTTCTACTCCGAACTCGTCTTTTTTGATAGCATCCACCGGACAAGCTTCTTCGCAAGGAACCGGAATGCGAATAATGGAGTGGTACGGGCAGACTTCGTGGCACTTACCGCAGTTAACGCATTTGTCCGGATCAATATGAGCCTGACCATTGGTGAAGGAAATTGCTCCTTTAGGGCAGTTTACCTGACAAGGACGAGCAAAACAACCACGACAAGCATTGGTTATCATATATTGAGATTTAACACAGGCGGAACAAGCGATGTCGATAACAGCCAACTTGCTTTTGGCTTTTTCTTTGCGGGCGATGGCTTCTTCTCCGTATTCACGCAGAGAGGTTACTTCATCGGTTTCTTCATCCGGGCTGATACCCATACCGGCCATGGCTCGGTATTTCAAAACGGCACGGTCTTTATAGATACAGCAACGGCTGTGCGGTTCGCCTTTCGGCCTTAATTCCAAAGGAATGCGGTCTGCAGAAGCGAATCTGTCTTTAAGAAAGCTTTCGGCAATTTTAATCAAAATTAATGAACGCATTTGGTTTGCGTTATTTTTAGGTATTAGCACTCTTTTATTCCTCTTGTTTACTTACTCTTTATTTAAAATTTCTCTGATTTTATTGACGACTTTTTCGTATGTGGCTTCAGAAACCAGTTCATCACCAACCAAAACAAACGGGCCGCGGCGATGTGTGGCGTCAATATCTCTGCAATGGTTCATACAGCGAACTTCAATAATTTCGATTTTATCGGCAATATCTTCCGGCGGTGTAAATTCAAGAGCTTGAATTTGGGCGGCACCCATTACAAAACAGGATGTTCCCGAGCAGATTTTTACGGTTAATTTTTCCATCGTCGTTTCCTTTTCTATACGTATCTTACACTGATTTCCTTCAAATACTGACTTTGTAAAAGCCGAAATATCTTCTTTACGATGTTGCGGCGGATTTCCAATTCCATAGGCAGGTTCGGATCCTGATGGGCTATGTTGATTTTGGTTCCGACCACAAAATCGATTTTGTCGCTGTCTAATAATAAACGGGTTAACCGGACTGCCGCATTGTTTTTGTCTTTATCGATGCCTTCTTTTAACATTCGATAAACCTCTGTCAGAGTCAAAATGCCTTCCGTAACCAAATCTATACCTTCCATAGTGGAAGCCATAGGTATCTTTTCGTCAAAGCTGGTCTTGTCTATTTCGCATTTCAGGCACAATTCCCGTTCAATAATGTTGGCGGTTGTGCCTCCGCAGATTGCGGTTTTTCCGTCATAATAGGATACCAGTTCGGCGATTTCTTTGTCTTTGTCCTCGTCAAACGGCGGTCCGGTTAGAACTAACAGCTTTCTTGGTTTGCGAAAATATAAAACCACGCAACTTATATCATCTCCAGCTTTTTTTTCAACTTCTTTTTCAATTGCTTCATTAACAATTGCTTGTGCCAGTTCGTGAGCGGAAATATGAGGGTTTTTTTTGATGGTTTTTAATACAAAATCCAAGCATCCCTGACGTTGCCATCCTAAAGGATAAAGCTTATTTCCCAATCCGGCTTGCGTTACACCGTCAGACATCAGAATGATGCGGTCCTCTTCCTGAGTGGTGATTTGGGAGATGTTTATGGTTCGATCTTTCCATTTCGAAGAGGATAATTCTTTGCACTTGACATTTAACGGTCTTCCGTCGCGAATAAAAATGTGCGGAGGGTTATCCATTTCAAAAATACGTGTTTTACCTTCCAATTCACTGTCAACGATGGAAAATGTCGAATAACTGATTTTTCGCACCTGACAAATCGGCAATGCATCCATCATTACTTCGGAAGACCTTAGAAGTTCCATGTTGCTTTCGACAAATTTCATCGCCATTCGGGTGGTCATGGATGAAAGAATATTAGCTTTGACACCGCTTCCCAAACCATCGGAAAGAATGGAGATTATTCGCCGTTCTTCAGGAATTTTTTTGGAATAAATCGTATCGCCAAAGCAGTCTTCTCCGTGTTTTTGTTGTTGGTGTGTTCCTATTTCAATGAATAAAGAATCGCTCATTAATATTCTCTTTTGTTGGAGTTGGTCCGTATTCTGACGGAGTTATTTCCGCTTTCTTCATTATCAGGTGAAAAATCGTGGGCGATTGAACGCAGTAAGACTTCCGTTTCTGCCATGTGTTCTCCCAAAGTACAGGCAATCTGCTGTACGGTGGCAAGATTTTTGTGGATGACTTCTTTGGCTTTTTCGGCGATTTGTTCTTTTTTCATCTCGACGTTGGTTACATCTTCAATAATGCCGCCGACGATTTGTTTTTTATCAATGTTAAAGACAACCACGTCAAACAGTTTATTGTTAAAACGGACGTGTTCGCGGTGAATATCCTGTTCCAAATCCAATGATGCGGAAAACAGGTTGGTAAAGTTGATAAAGTCTCTTAAGTTGGCTCCGCGAAGGTCTTCTTTGTTGTAAATATCCGCATGTTCTTCTTCATTCCAGAAAGTTTCTACGAATTTGTCATTATATTCCAAAATATTGAGTTTGGCATTGGCAATTACAATCGGAGAAGGAATGCATCGCAGCAGAGCGTTGGCTTTTCTCTGAGCCTGATGTTTCATGTGAGAAACGCACATTTCAGGTTCCGCCTTGCCTTCTAATAAAGCTTTGGCAAAATTGCGACAAGTATCATATCCGCAGCCGCCGCAGTTTATTTCATCTTCAATTGTGTATTTTCCGATTTGAGCGAGAATGTTTTTAATATCGGTTTCATCGTAGCTTTTATTTTCAATATAATTGGTATTATAGTTGAGGGAAATATCAATACTAGGAGTTCTTTTTCCTGCATCGTCTCTAAACTCAGTTTTTTCCAAAATATTGATGCGTTTTTCCAGGCCGGATTTTTTGTTGTGTGTGCATGGGCCGTTAACACAGCCACCCTCGCAAGCAAGGCACTCAATGAAAATCGGGCGGTTGTAATCTTCTGCCCGAATGTTTAAAAGCTCCCGTTTGATGTTGTTTATTCCGGTTGACTGCATCAGATAAGCTTTTCCGGCAGAAGTGTAAGGACGAATTGTTTCAATCATTCCGCCTTCTATCGGGTAGACAGTTCCTTCTTCGGCTTTTTGCAGAATAAACTTGTCAAAGACACTTGTCCTGATTTCTTTAAGATCGATATTTTCTTCTTTCAGCCAGTTTTTCAAGTCAGTAAAACTCAGGCTGAGGCTTAGTAAATCAGGATGTTTGTCGGCTTCCAGTTTTTTTGCGATACACGGACCGATAAAAACGACCTCAATGTCTTTTCCCAATTTTTCTTTCAGCAGAGCACAGTGTGCCAAAAGCGGTGAAGTAAAAGGAGTTAAGTTTTTTGTATGCTCGGGATGGTATTTGTTGATGTATTCCACAACAGCCGGGCAGGCGGTGGAAATAAACAGTCCTTTTTTATTGCTTTCAAGTAATTTGGCAATATTGGATGAGACTTCCTCCGCTCCGAGAGCCGTTTCGCTGACCCCTTTGAAGCCTAAGCGGCGTAAGGCGGCGATGATTTGTTCTTCATTGTATTCTTCAAATTCGGTAATCCATGATGGAGCCAAAGAAACGTAAACTTCCTTTCCCGATTGTACCAGATGTTTGGCTCTGGTTAAGTCATTACGGGTCTGTTTGGCCTTGGCCGGGCAGACACGGTAGCAGGTGCCGCAGGCGATACATAAATCCGGCACAATCATGGCGGAATTATCTTCTATTTTAATGGCTTTTACCGGACAGCGGCGAACGCATTTATAACAATCCTGACAGTCGTTTTTTATTGTATAAAGGGGGTATTCACGATTAGACATTGATGGTTATTCCTTATATTTGAAGTGTTTGTCCAAAATATCAAGGAGTGTTCCCTGATCAATGTTATTATATTCTTCTTGCCCGATGGTGATGTTAGGGCCTTTGGCACATTTGTCGCAACATCTCAATCCGGTCAGTTCTATGTCGCTGTCGAGATTGTTGTCGTCGATGTATTTTTGGATTAATTGGAGGTTTTTAGCGTTTCCTCTGGCAAAGCAGGAGCTTCCCATGCATACTTTAATTGTTGTGCCCATAAAGATAAATCTCCCTCTTTATTTTAAGATAAGACCGGCTTAAATTATATCGTTATGGTTTCAAAAAGGCAATCTTATTTTTCGGTTATGGTCATATAGTTTAGCTTGAGTTTATTGAGCAGCTGTGGCAAGATATTCGCAAACAATTTTTGTTCGCAAAGGGAGAAGAAAACCGTGAAAAGTGTTATTATGCTCATTATCTGCAGTTGGTTTGTTTTTGCGGGTGAAGTTGAGGCTGATACAAAAAAAGTCATTGCTATGACAAGTGAAAATGTTTGGGATGAGAACGAATTTTCCGGCTTGTCTTTTTCTGAAGAGCAAAAAAAGTGGATTGCCGACCATCAGGTTGTAAAAATCGGGGTTTTGAAGTCGGCACCTCCTTATGAGTATGTTACGCCAAACGGAATGTTTCGGGGCATTGCTTCCAGTTATACAGGTATTATTACCGATAATACCGGAATAGATTTTGAAGTAGTGGAAGCCGAAACTTGGGAAGAAATGTACCGGCTTCTGGATTTTGGTGTGGTTGATGTTTTACCTTTTGCGGTTAGGGATAATTTGTTTGGCGGAAATTTGATTTTTTCAGATGCATATATTTCTTCCTCGTTGGGGATTTTTGGCAGCGACAGATCTGTTTCTGTTGCGGATTTGAAGGATGTTGAAGATGAAAAAACAGCTGTCGTCCGGAATATGATAGCTTATCTTTCCATCGGCAGGTCGGCTCAATATAATTGGGTTATGTATGACAGTATTTTGGATGCCGTTCGTGATATTAACCGAGGAATTTACAACTTTTATGTCGGAGATATTTTCAATACCAAGTTTATTATTGAGAAATTTCGCCTGAAAAATGTTTCGTTTGTGGCCCCGGTTACGGGAACGACGTACAGTTTCGGTTTTGGAACTCTACCGGAAAACAAGTTGTTTATTGAAGTAGTAAATAAAATTTTGGAGAAAATTACGCCGGTTCATCGGGTGGAGATAAAACAGCGGTGGATAAACAGCGAATATGAAAATGCATCGACAGGTTTTTTGCATCGTCGGCAGCTTTTGTGGCTGTTGGGGATTTTTCTGGTGGTTATTATTGTTGTTTTATCCCGATATCTGAAACTTCGGCAAAAAAACTTTCGACTGAAGGAAAAGGCCGCTATGGCTCAGCAACTTCATCAGATGCAGAAACTGGAATCTATCGGACGGCTGGCTGGAGGAGTGGCTCACGATTTTAATAATATGCTGGCGGGAATTAACGGTGCCGCGGAGTGTTTGGAGGTTCGTTTGGGAAAAGAGCATGCTTTGAATAAATATGCCGATATTATTCTCAATGCTTGTGCTCGGGCATCACATTTAACTTCTCAGCTTCTGTTGTTTGCCAGAGACAAAAAGAAAGAATTTGAGATAACGGATATGCATGAGTGTGTGCAGGAAAGTCTTTATCTTTTAGAACACGGAATCAACAAAAAAATTGTTATTAAACAGGATTTTCAGGCAAACAAACATTGTGTTTTGGGAAATCAGGATTTGTTGCAGAGTATGATTTTAAATCTTGGTTTTAATGCCAAAGATGCTATGCCAGACGGTGGAATTTTGACTGTTGAAACAAAAAATAAATTTCTTCATAAAAAAGATATTTCTCGTTTGTTGCTCAGGGTTCCGGAGGGCGAATATTTTGAGTTGGTGGTTAAAGATACAGGTGTCGGAATTGATAAAGACATTATTCATAAGATTTTTGAACCGTTTTTTACAACCAAGGAGGTCGGTAAAGGGACCGGGTTAGGATTGTCAGCCGTTTATGGTATTGTCGGAGAGCATAAGGGAAGTATTCGGGTTCGGAATCGTTCAAAAGGAACGGCTTTCCATATCTATTTTCCAATTGTTGAGAATAAAATAAAAAATACGGTACAGCGAAAAAAAGCAGGAAAGCTCAAGGCTAAAATTTTGGTGACGGATGATGAGAAAATATTATTGGAGCTGCTGGGTGATATTTTGAAAGCCGCTGGGTCGGAAGTTATTGCTGTTAATGATGCTCTGAAGGCTGTGGAAACGTATCAGAACACTCCGGATGTGGATGTGGTTATGCTTGACGTTATTATGCCCGGTAAAAGCGGAGTAGATGTTTATAACGAGTTGCGGCAAATCAATCCGGACATTAAAGTCGTATTTATGAGCGGTTATACCCGAGATGCTCAGATTAATGATTTGGTGGAGAAAAACGATAATATTGAATTTATCAATAAACCTTATGCGGCAGCCGATGTTGTTGAAAAACTGGCAATGCTGTTAGCAAAAAAGTAATGAACTTGATATAATCTGAAGGAAGAGTTATTATCTAACAGGTTTAACCAATAGAAACAGTTACGGTAAAATGGCCAAACAGCAAGGTACAGCGTCCGAAAAATATTTATTGAGTGCTCTGGATAGAATTGCTAAAAATTCTATAGGGTATGCTGTTTTGTATGTGAAAATTTCCAAGTTGAAACCTAAACACCGTCATCCGGAATTTGTGAAGATTTTTGCCAAGCTGTTTGACAGTGTGGTTGGAACTACCAAGGGGTCGTTTTTTATTCTCTCTAATGGTGACTTTGTTATTTTGGGCAGGGATATTACACAGGAAACGGTTGATGTCGCTGTGAAACAGCTTCGGGAAGGATTGTCTTCAGATCCGATTGTTCATTCCGGAGAAAGCAGTGAGTTTGCCGTCGTTTATGAGTTTCCGGAACGTTTTTCCGAGTTTTATGAGTACATTGAGAATGTGATGAGAACTTCTGAACAGGAAGATGTTCATGAGTATGTTCCGCTTAAACGGGCGGTGGAAGCCAATGAAATAGAAAATGTCATTGCCCGTCTTGATGATTTTGATGTTGCGGAAATTGTCAAGCGTCAGAGTGTGGTGCGAATTAAAGGTGGCGGAAAATTCAGTGTTATGTTTCAAGAATTTTTTGTCGCCGTAAAAGATTTGAGCAGGAAGTTTGACGAGCAGTTGGATTTGGTTGCCAATCGTTGGCTGTTTTTGTATTTGACACAAGCTTTGGATAAGAAGACTTTATCGGCGTTTTTTGCCGCTAACTTGTCTAAATGGCCTTCCGAAATCAGTATCAACTTAAATTTGTCTTCGGTGTTTTCTCGAGAATTTGTGGATTTTGCCAAAAACTTTTTGAAAGATGGGCAAAAAGTTATTGTTGAAGTGCAGCCGATGGATGTTTTTAATAATTTGCCGCTGTATTTTGAGGCAAAGGAAATTTTGAGGAAAGGCGGACATAAATTGTTGATTGATGCGTTAAGTCCGTCGTCTCTGAAAATGCTGAATTTGAAAAATTTGGATCCTGATTTTATAAAAATATTTTGGGAACCTCTTATGGAATATGATCAGGAAAATGCGGAACTTAAGCAGATGATTGCCGATATGGGGCGGGAAAATGTTATTTTGGCAAAATGTGAGACGGATAACGCCCTGAAATGGGGTATAAAATATGGTATTACGGCGTTTCAGGGGCCGATTATGGATGATGTGGAAGTCGCAATGATTAAAAATCGCTGTCCAAATGCCAAAGTGTGTACTTCTTTGGCGTGTTTAAAACGCAGAAGATTGTTGCTGGGGGCTTTAAAAGATGAGTGCCAGTATCCCGAAATATTAGAAGATTTGTTGTGAGGCCGAGATGTTTTTCTTTTCTAAAAATACAGATAAAAAACCTGCATCGGTTATTACGACTTCAGGAGTTCCCGATAAAACACCTGAGAATATCACAATAAAAAAAGATACGCTGATTTGGGATTATCTGACCCGACTGGATAAGGAAATTGACCGTTTTGTGGCATTGTATCTTTATATTCACAAGTTGCAGAGCCCGAAGGTTCGGCAAATGCAACGGCAATCTGTTATTGAAACATTTGAGAATGTTATTAAAAAATCCGGCGGAGAGATATTTTCTTTGCCGAATGATGACGCTGTCGTTATTTTCAGTCGTAATGCCAAAGAAGAGATTTTGGCATGTTTAGTTAAACTGCGTTTTTTATTTCATGATGATCCGCTTTTAAAAAATGCCGTGGATTTGGAACAAATTGGGTTTGTGCAATTTTTTGAATTAAGCGGAGGAGCTTCCGAGTTTCGGAAAGTTGTCAATTCTTCCATGAAACCGCAAGGGGCTCCGTCTGTTCAAAATGGTGGAGGAACATCAGTCTCCCGACAAAATCAGATGGGAGCGGGCAGAAAGTTTAGTCGTGATTTGACCCCGACGATGTTGTCCAAGGTTCAGAAAGCCTTGGTTCAGACGGATTTTTCCAGTTTGATAAGGCGACAGTCTGTTTGTGCGGTAATTGGAAAATCTCCGCCGCAAATGCTGTTTGACGAGGTGTTTGTATCTATTGCCGATTTAAGGGATATGTTGCTTCCGGATGTGGACTTAACGGCTAATCCATGGCTGTTTCTTCATTTGACGGAGACGTTGGATAAGCGTGTTTTGGTAAGTGTCAGCCAACATGATGACGGGTCTTTTACCAGTAATTTCAGTATGAATCTAAATGTTTCGACGATTTTATCGGATGAGTTTTTGGAATTTGATGAAAATATGAACTCTTCCATGCGGTCGTCAATTGTTTTGGAATTGCAGTTGGTTGATATTTTCAGCGATATTAAAGCGTTTATTTTGGCGAAAACTTTTGCTCAATATCGCGGGTATAAAATTTGTATTGACGGAATAACCGTTGATAAGCTTAAGTATATTGACAGAGAGCATTTGAGCAGTGATTTGATTAAAATCATCTGGCATCCGAGTTTTATGGATGTGATTACCGAGGACAAGCATTTTACTGATTATGTCAATAAGGCTGAGCGGGCGAAGATGATTTTATGTCGAGTGGATGATCCGCAAGCGGTGGAGGTCGGAAATTCTCTCGGAATCAATTTATATCAGGGGCGTTATATTCAGAGACTTCTCGGAGCTCAGCCCAAAAAAACGATTTATTCTATAAAAAAATAATTCAACAAGCCGGTATTGTAAAATATTGGCTTTAGTTTAGCGGATAAAAACGGCTATACAGAGAAAAATTTTCGTGCTATAATACTTACTGATATAGGCTTTAGCTCTATGGGTGTGTGTATGTGTTATTGTGTGTGATAACAAAAAAATAACCCCTCTTTGTAAAAAAAGAGGGGTTTTTCTTATTTTTCGATTTTAGTCGCTAATTTCCGCTTCGTAAGCATAAACGATTTTGGTGTCAGTTTCATTTTCTTCGCGGCTTAGTTCGCAGACCAGAAGCTTGTCAGCATCTTGGAGACTATCAAAAACATCGGGAGAAATTTCCTTAAGCATGATATTATCATTTTCGTTACGGAACAAAACAGCAGTTTTGTTGTCTCCGTCTATCTCAATACGGGCATTATTTGGCTCGCCGTCTCTTTGGTATAAAAGCAACATAACTTCATCTTCGTCGTTGATGAGAAAGTCAAAGGTGTCAAATTCTTCCGGCGTCATCTTTCTTGTTTCCTTTTAAACCTGATTTTTGAATAAATCCATATTAGAGACAATTATTCATATTTACAAGCCAAATGTTAATATTTGTGTTAAATTTGATGAATTCTGTTTAATTATGGTTTATCGTTATCCTAATACAAAGAGGGTAAATAATGAGTAAAATTTTAGATAAATTGGTGGAATTGTTTAAGTGGCCGATTGCCCTGTATATGTTGGTGTCTATTCCGGCTTATATTCAGTCTTTATCATATTTTCAGTTTATGTCAGCCAGATTTATTTCTTTGGGGTTAGGGTTCTTTTTGTTTTTTATGGCAAGAGGTATGGCCGATGCTTCGGTTAAAACCAGCATGCAGATTATTGCTCATGAATGTACACATAGTTTCTTTGCTTTGCTGACGTTACATAAAATCAAGCATATCCGTGTGGCAGATGATAATTCCGGCGGTTCTATGGGGTTTGAAGGTGAAGGAAATTGGTTGATTATTATTGCACCGTATTTCTTTCCGCTATTTGGCTTTTTTGTTATGTTGGCGATTTCGTTTTATACTCGATTTGCTCCGATGAATTTGATTTTAAATGGGGTTATGGGGTATTTTATCGGCTATCATGTTGATACGGTTTCTTCGCAAATACATGAAAAACAGACCGATTTACCTAAAGTTTCCTATCGTTTCTGTTGGATGTTCCTTCCGGGAGCGAATTTGTGGGCTATTGGCAGTATGTTGGCTTTTAACAGTCGGGGATGGGATGGGGTGTTTGTATACCAGAAGCTTATCAGAACACTGACATCCAAAAATTTTGATTATGTGCTTAATTTGTTATTTTAAATAAATTCCAATCGGCAGTTATCTGCGTCTAACAGACATTTTCTGCCAATAGGCAGAACATAGCGGCTTGGGACGTGTCCGTAAGGGAAATCTTTGATGACCGGAATGTTTAAATTTTTGCAGAAATCAAAAATAGTATCGTCAATTGTTCCGTCTTCAGGTGCTGCGATGATATTGTCGGCAAATTGTCCGAAGACAATGCCTTTAACCTTGTCAAAATTCGGAGATTGTTGCAGTTGTTGGAGCATTAAGTCAACTTTATAGGTCTTTTCGCAGACATCTTCAATAAGGAGAATGGCGTTGGTAACGTCAGGATAAAAAGCCGTACCGCAGAGGTTGCGAAACATACTTAAACATCCGCCGATAAGTACACCTTCCGTTGTGCCGCCGCGGACGGTTTTTCCTCCTTTTGCAATCAGATGTTCATCCTTAAGCAATGTTTCCAGAGAGTTTTTGACAAGAGGGTCTATGTTTCCGGTTTTGAAGTCGTATTTCAACGTAAATCCGGTGTAGGACGGGATGCGGGTTTGGGTATAAATGCCGAGCTGTAAAGCTGTAACGTCGCTGAAACCCAAAACCGGTTTGGGATTGGCTTTTATAATCTCATAATCCAAAAGAGGAAGAACTTTTTGGCTGCCGCTACCGCCGGCCGTGCTGAAAACAGCTTTGATTTCCGGGGTTTTAAAAAAATTCATAATGTCTTCTGCCCGTTGTTCCGGAGTTCCGCCCATGTAGCGGTATTTTTCATAAATATAACGCCCTTTGACGACTTCAAGTCCCAAAGATTGTAAGTAAGCAATACCTTGTTCAATACATTCGGGAGAGGGAAGAAAACTGGACGGTGTAATCAGTCCGACTTTATCTCCGGGTTTAAGTTTGAACATTATTTTATCTCCTTGAGGATTTCTCGGCAAAAGTCAGGGAGTGAGTTGTCTCTGGCTCCCATAATAACGATGCGGTCTCCGGTGTTGGCGTTTTTGAGAATAAATTCTTTAACGTCTGTTCGGGTTTCAAAGAAATGGGCTTGTTTGCCGCTGTCTAATGCTTGTTTGATGAAATCAGCGGAAGAAATGTCGCGTTTTACGGTACCACCGGCAAAATAAATCTCCGGCATAAGCAGAATATCTTGATCGGTCATGTATTGGGTGAAGGAAGAGATAATTTCTTTGCCCATTAAACGCATCGGGCTGAAACCGTGCGGTTGGAACATCAAAATAAGGCGACCCGGGTATGAACGCAGAGCGGACATAGAACCGGCTACTTTATCCGGATTATGGGCGAAGTCGTCAATAACGGTTATGTTTTTTTCTGTCCCGATGACTTCTAAACGGCGATGTGTTCCCAAAAATCCTTCCAGTGTTTGGGCGGCTTTAAATTTATCTATTCCAAGCAACGAACAAACAGCGATGGCGGCTAATGCGTTGGATACGTTGAATTTTCCGATGAGTTTAAGAGTAAAGGTTTTGCCGTCGAGGCTGTATTTTGTTCCATCCGGCAGAGGTTGAATATCTTCAGCCTGCAAATCGGCAGAATTACCGTTAACGGAAAAAGTTACGGTTTTTTGCGGATGGTGAATGTTTTTTGTGTATTCGCAATCAGCATTAACAACGATACCATGTTTAGCTCTTTGAGCGAAATTGTTGAAAAGTTGGCAGAGCTCATCAAGTGATTTGTGATCAATGGAGATATTGTTTATTAAGGCAATGTAAGGGTGGTATTTTTCGATTGAACCGTCGCTTTCATCGGCTTCGATTACGCAAATATCCCCTTTGTTATAGATAATGTTGGGAATACCCGGTTGGTTGTCGTAGTTTCTGAGCAAACCGCCGTTTATCATGCAGGGATTTTTGCCAAGTTTATCCAAAATATAACCGATCATGGCGGTTACGGTAGTTTTACCGCTCGTTCCGCCAACAGCTATATTCTTTTGGTATTCGTGGAATGTTTCGGCTAAGAGATCAGAGCGTTTCTTTATGGGGATATTTTTATCCAATGCGGCTTTAACGTCCGGAATAGAATCCTCTACGGCGGTGGAAACATACAGTGTGTCAATGTCGTCAGTAATTGCGGAACCGTCTTGAGGCTTAATCTCTATGCCCATATCAATCAGGGCTTGTTTGTTGTGTGCGTCTTTTCCCTGATCGAAGCTGCGGTCGGAACCGACAACGTTATATCCTTTATATTTAAGGATTTGTGCCAAAGCACTCATGCCGCTTCCGGAGATTCCGCAAAAACTAACTTTAGTCATGTAATAAGTCCTTTCTGTATTTTATAGTGCATCCAGAGTATTTTGATCGTGAGCCTGCATGATCTCCAGATTTTTGTAATCGATGATAATGTAGCTTCGGTTTTGTCCGTCAACGTTAACGGCTAAGGCAACGCCGACTTTTCCATTTTCGAATGTAGAATAAAGAACGGCTTCTCCGCTTTGAAGCTCATTTAAGAAATTTTTTCCGCCGATGGGTTCCTCAACCTGTTCGGTAACGGTTTTGGTCTTTCCTCCGCCGATTTCTACGGTTTTATCGACGTTGGTTACTTTTGGGGTGTAGAATTGTTTGGCATTGCCGTATTTTTGTGACAGAAGTTTGTAGTATTTATTATAGACGGCAAGAACTTTTGAGGCGTTCGGAGTATCTTGTGTAAAATTTCCATAAGCAATAATCCGCCATAATTTATTATCTTCTCCAAAAGTCAGAACCACATCACGAAACTCATTGACGGCTTTCGGAAGAAAAGATGCAGAGAAGTTGTTGACGTAGTCTTTTTCTCCGGTGGCTTCCAGAACAACGCCCATATTCTTGATATCTGTTATGCTGCTGCCCCAAATCAAGCCGAAAGGAGCGTTTCCATAGGTCATTTTTTTCTTTTCTGCCTGTTGGGTTGTTTTTTTGTTTGAGGATGTGTGTTTTCTTAATTTAGGACCTTTGATTTTGATGGTTTCAGGTTTTGAATCAAGCAATTTTCCGGCACTGTCTTGAGCTTTGCCGCTGTTTTCTTCCAGTCTCATTTCTTCTGAAATCAGCAGATTTTGATAGAAGTTTCCGGCATCTTGAGAATGTGCCTGAAAAGCAGCGGAAGAAAAGAGAAATGCCAGAGCAAAAAGCCTGAAGAGTTTTTTCATTTTTATTTATCCTTAGGTTAACCAAAAATAAATTGAACAGTGTTCATATTTGTTTTATGGTGCATTATATTTGTTTTATGGTGCATTATAAATGTAAATTGCAAATATTTTGTTAAGTAAAATATAAGATGATAAACATGAAAGACAATATTCGGAATATTTTATTGGAAAAGGGGCGGGAGCTTGTTTGTGAGAAAGGGGCTGATTATTTGACTGCCCGCAAGCTTTCTGATGCTTCGGGATATTCGGTTGGGACGATTTATAATCAGTTTGCCAATATGGATAATTTTATTTTGGCTCAGAATATGCGGACGTTGGATGATTTGTATGATTATTTGTCACGGCAGCTTAAAGACAGTAATGATTATAAAAATCTTAACCGCTATTTGGACGGTTTTGTGAATTTTGTGTTGGCGAATCCGAATCTGTGGTTTTTGTTGTATCGTTTTCATTTGCAAAGTGAGGTTACTCGTTTACCAAAGCCATATCTGCGGAAACTGGTGAAAATTACCCGAATATGGGAACCTTCTTTTAACAGTGTTTTTGATAAGTTAAGTGTTAAGGAACGTCGACTCTCCATGCAGGTTTTATGGGTTTCGCTGTTTTCGCTCAGTTCTTTTTTGACGACAAAGGCTTTAGATAATTTCAGCAAGCTTAACAAAAAAACGGTCAGCAAGCTTTTGCTAAACACATATCTGGCCGGTTTGTCGGTTTTGAAAAAAGGATAGGAAAATGTCGATCGTTTATC
>CAZFRT010000024.1:0-15914 GCA_964521455.1 uncultured Azospirillum sp. | reverse complement strand
AACAGCGGATAATGTTTACCGAAGGAGCAATTAAAAACGGAATTGAACAGGCAACGGCCGAGGCGATTTTCGATCAGATGGAAAAATTTGCATCTTACGGTTTTAACAAATCTCACGCGGCGGCATATTCTCTGATTTCATATCAGACGGCATATTTGAAAGCACATTATCCGGTGGAATTTATGTGTGCGGTGATGTCTTTGGATATTACCAATACCGAGAAATTACAGTTTTTTAAAGAAGAGTGTAAAAAGTCCGGTATTGAGGTCTTAAAACCGGATATTAATAAATCAGGTTCCGATTTTTGGGTGGAAGACGGAAAAATCCGTTATGCCTTAAGTGCGATTAAAGGTGTTGGTGAAGCCTGCATGAAAGCGATTGAAGAGGAGCGAACGGCTCACGGACCATACAAAAGTATATCTGATTTTATTCATCGAACGGATTTTAAGCAAATTAACCGTCGTCAGTTGGAACAGTTAGCAAAATCGGGAGCTTTTGACTGTTTGGATAAAAATCGTTGCAAGTTATTTGAAAATGTTGAAACCATTATTCGCCATATTTATTCTGCAACGGAGTTGAAAACCAGTTCGCAAACATCATTGTTTGGTAATGATGAACTGAAAGCGGAAGTAAAACTGGCAGATAAACCGGATTGGCCGGAGTTGGAAAAACTTCGATTGGAGGCCGAAGCAATTGGTTTTTATCTTTCGGCTCATCCGTTAGACAGCTATCAACGAGGTATGGAACGATTAGGGGTAAAACCGGCTTCCGAAGTGTTCCGTAATATCAAAGCCGGAGATAATATTCGGGCAAAATTAGCCGGTTGTGTCAGTTCTTTTCAAAAACGCTTAAGCAAAAGCGGCAACAAATATGCCTTTCTCGGTTTGACCGATGCAACCAGTAATTTTGAAGGACTTTTATTCTCGGAAGGCTTAGCTCGTTATGAGAATGTCATCCAGTCAGGGTTGCCGCTTTTGGTGAATATCACGATTGACAAACAAAATGAGGATGTTCCGCCGCGGGTAATGATTAATACGGTAGAAACTTTGGACAAGGCGATTGCCGAAGTTGCTAACGGATTGGAAATTTACATCAATAACGTCGGAGCAGTCAGCGGCTTAAAAGAAATTTTAAAAAACGATAGAAATGGCCGAAATAAAATATATATAAAACCGGATAATAAAGAATGGGATGTCAGAATAGAGTTGCCTGGAGGTTTTGCATTTGCAGATAACGATATGCTGACAAAAATACGCAGTCTGCCCGGAATTTCAACTGTGAAGGAAATCTAAATGGTAAAAGAAACTATGTTACAAATAGGTAATCGAATTAAAAACTGTAAATGTGTTCAGAATTTTTGTTTTCTCTGTTCAACGCAGGATAGCGGAGAAGCCGTAAGAATGCCGTTGTCTCGTCTGGCGTTGGGGCCGTTTGCAATAGTGATTGATTATCTCAAAACATTTTTTGTTATCGGAGGAGCTTATGCTTTGGCTCAAACACTTTTGGCCCTTCTCTTAGGTTTTACTTATGTTTGCCTCTATGGAATAGAGGATGTCGGGTTGATTTACTGCTCCGCTTCAAATGCTGTGTATCTGGTTTATTCTGTTTTGAAGTTTGTTTTGCTTGCGATGTTTGTGATTGTTTGGGGCAGAACAGTTTGGGGAAAAACGCCTCTGAATTTAAAACAAATATTTTTTCCGGGAAAAGGTATTCCTTCAACTTTGTTGACAATGGTTGTTTTTCTGTTTTTGAATATAATCCCGATGGTTTCCTACTATATTTTATATCAGCGGGAACCAAATCCAGACTGGATTGTTGAAGTGTTTTTCTTCGGTATTGTTTCCTTAGGCTTTCTTATTCCGTTTGTACTAATGCGTTTTTATTCAATATTGGCTTTTGTGATTAATGAGGAGAAACTTCCGCCATTTAAGGTAATCTGGGATAAGAACTCGGGAAATATGCTTAAAATTATAACTTCATTGTTCTTAATTTTGTTGTTGGCCATTTTCGTAATGGTAAACTTCTTTTTTAATTTCAGGGCAGCCGCAGCGGAAAATGTAGCTTATATTGGAATTATTTCTGAGTTTTTGTATAATATTTTATCCCTGTTGGTATTCACGTTATTCGTAAATCATTGTTTTATTCAAAAAGACATCTTATTCGGAGGAAAACAAGATGAATCAAAATCAAATAATTAAACTTCCTTTTGGGGAAATTATCAAAAGGAGTTTTCTCTATCCGTTAGTTAATATTAAAACCGTTTTGAAAGTCAGTGCAATTTGGTTTTTGTTGCTGATTTATGAAATTGCCAACGGATATCCGGGAATTTGTAATTTTACGGAACAATGCTACAATCCTTTGGCAGACAATGTTTCGTTGTTGCTGTTAAGCTTTGCGTCCGTATCAATTGCCGTTGCGTTTTCCCGTAACGTGATTTTGAAAATTGTTCCGGACAAACTCAAGTTCTCGTTCGGAAAAAGAGAATGGAAGTATTTGGGATATAATTTGTTGATTCTTTTGATGGTGTTTGTTCCGTCAATGATTCTACTTTTGTTGATTGAACTGTTAGGTTTGTATGAGACATCGGGACTTGTTGGCTTGATAGTTTTGGCAATTACGATTATTTGTGCCAGATTTTATTTGGTTTTGCCGGCAACTGCCGTCAACAATAATCAAATAACACTGAAAGAATCTTTTCGTATAATGAAAGGGAATGCAAACAAAATCTTCTGGGGACAGATATTGTTAATGCTGCCGATAGCTTTTGTTTTGTTTATCGTGGCTTTAATTTATGTCAGCCTGAATACGGATGCTTTTGTGGTTAAATTCATTTTTTCTGCAATTGTAATGTTCCTGTCATTCTTTGATACTTGTGTCAAAGCCTGTTTCTACAGTCATATTTATCAATATGTGATGTATACGCAGAAAAACGGCACAAAAAAATCAGCAGCCGTTGTAAAAAAAGAAATTTCTGTTGAGCCAACCAAACCAGTTAAAGAAAAATCCGTTGCGAAGAAAAAAACACCGGTTAAAAAGGCGGCAACGCCCAAACCGGCTCGAGAGAAACTCAAATCCGAAGTAAAGAAAACGATAAAAAAAGCAGTAAAGAAAACCACGGAGAAAAAAGCTCCGGCCAAAAAGAAAACTGTCTCTGAATAACGTTTTTCACTCTTTTTTGCTCCCCGTATGAATTTAACGATACGGGGAGTTTTTTTGTACAAAATATAAAAATTTGAAGAATGAGGGGGTAAAAAACTTGTATTTTGTCAAGAATTATATTATTGTATGATTATAAGGAGAAAACAATGAGTTGGAAAGAAAAAGCAGTTATCGGATTGACCGTAATATCATCATGGTTGGGAGCAAAAGCAGATGAAACACGGTCTGCAGAGACAGGAGATTCTGTTAAAATTGAAAACACACAACAGCATCGAAGATCAATTGATTCTAAGAAAATTAGACAATTGGGGGATTCTGTTCCGACGGATACAATTATGACCCCATTTACTCCGGTGGCAGAAGTTTCCTCTCCGGCCGATTCTATAGCGGGAGACAGTGTTTGTATATCTGAAAATCTCAAAAAGTTCAGAGATGCCGAATACGATATGTTATGTTTAGTTGCTCATTGCGAAGGTGTGAAAATTAAAGCTTATTGGGATCCGAACGGTAAGAAATGGACTATTGGCTTCGGTAACACGGTGCGTCCGGATGGTTCTCCGGTTAGCAGAAGTGACAAAATTAAAAGTGAGGATGAATTAAAACTGTATTTCGGCTCACATGTCGAGAAGTATATTTTTTCGGATATGGAGAAGTATCTGGATATGGATAAAATGTCCAAAGCGGAGATAGTTGCTCTCGGAAGCTTTTTATATAACTGTGGTAGTGGCTGTTTGAAGACATATAGCAAGGCGGAAAAGAAGTATATTCCTACCAATTTTGCCAAAAATCTGAATGAATTTTTTGAGACGCATAGTGCGGAGGCTAAAGAGAAAGTATCAATGTTTATGAATAAAAAAGTAGTCTCTGGCGGCAAAACTCTGTCCCAACTGGTAAAACGCCGCGATTTGGAAATGCGGATTTTGTTTGGCGACATTGTCTTGAAAAATGACGGAGTGTTAACAGAAGGAAATGCTCTTGATTTCTCGGAAATCCCGTTAGGTGGAATTTACAGTATTGGTAACCGTTTGCCGACAGATACTTTGGATTTATGCGATCGTTTAAGAGGAATATCTATCGGGAAGAATCTGACAGACTCTATTCAATCGCAATTTAATCAGCCTGTAAGAGAGGTTCCGCGGAAAAAGTATGTTCAGCCCAAAGGCAAATCACAGCAGAAAAAGCCTGTTAAAACGCGTTCGGGAGCCAGAAGCCATTAATTTATAGCAAGGCTTGTTTATTACAACTTTTCAGTTAATTCAGCCATAATATCCAGTTTATAATAATCCTGAATATTAGCATTGCACGGGAATTTATCACTTACTTCAAAAGCGAAGATGTATGCTTGTTGACTGAGAAAATCCCTGCCCAATACGATATTATCGACGTTGCGAAGAAGGTAGCTTTTATATTCCTGAGCCTCTTTGATATTGTTGCGAATAAGCCCGTTTCTTTTGGCAAAAATGGCTGTATAGGCAAAAATGGCATAAATCATCAACAAATAAAATAATGTTGTCAGCGGATGAACGTAAATACTCATCATCAGCATGGTAAACAGGATGATAAAAATAGCAAAAATTTTGCTGCACCAGTTAAGAATGACTGATTTGAATTTGTGATTTAAAATCCCAATGTAAAACGCAATGGTAATACAGCAGGAGATTAATACCAGGGCTGTTTGTGCGAAGTTCAAGCTGAGTGCCGCGGTTGCTAAAATAACCATTAACAACATACTACAACTGAAACACAAATATCCGAGATTTAATTTTAAAGTAAAGCGTTTCAGCTTTTGTGAAATGTCTTTTTCAATAAGTTTGAAAGCACGTTTAATTTTAAGATTATTTTGGTAATTAACGTTTAAGACGGATTCTTTATTCGGGAACAAGTCATCAAGGGCTTTTTTCTCATTTTTGTTCAAAGAACTTGGTGTATCTGTTTTTTTCACCAGAAAAATCTCACCGTTTTCTTTTTGGATATCAATAAGGTTTTTCCGATATAAATCCAATAGAAAAGCACCAAAAGAAATTTTATCAAAAATGCCTTTAGATAAAGAACGCAACATCGGAGCTGTTTTTCGTAGATTAGATTTTTGTTCGCTTTTCTCCAATCCTTTCCACGAGATGTAGTAAGAAATAAGAATGGCTAACAGTCCAAAAATGCTGAAAATCAGATTGCCGTAATCTTCGATAAACCAGATAATGCGACGATTAAAATCCGGAGCAAAAAAGTCAGCCAAAGGAAGAGAAACGATAATATGCATTCCTTCACCGATAAATAACGGGATTTTAGAAGCAAATCCGAGAGTATTGTCATCTCCTTTACGGATAATAGAGTTCTCGGTTGTCAAAAGATTGGTATACCCCAGTAAAACCGTTTGTCCGAGAGCAGGTGTGTTTCCGGGAAGTTTGATAGAGGCACCGGCTCGGGAGATAACCAGATTCCATGAGCTACCCGTTACATCCCAGTAAAATTCTTTGAAGTCGTCATATTCCCAGAGTTTCCGATCAATAATATAATTAAAGGTATAAGTATAAACCCCCGGATCCAAAACATAATCTTGAGCAGGTACGATATAAATCCTATCATCTTTTTCTTCTAATTTGTGCGGATATTCCTGTCCGTTAATTTCTACGATGTCGATTGTCAGAGCGATTTTGTTGCGAATACCGTTGCGTGAGACAGAATATTTCGGAATAGCTCTGGATAAGCCGTTTTTGAGTTTTTGTCCGTTGGCGACAACGGTAATGGTTTCGCTGATGCTGACTTGTCCGGTCGGCAGGATTTCAATGCGGCTGAACAAATAAGGAATATGTTCTTTGGCCGGAGCGATAATTCTTTCTCCGGTCGGCAAGTCCAAATTGATAACGGCAAAATCGGGAGCCTCCCATTCCTCTTTTTGATGAGGAGCCTGTTTTTGATAAAATTCGTTGTTTTCTTGGGTTAAATCCGCTCTCTGAGGTTCTCCTCCATGAGCGATTCTGTTAATGGCCTCGTCATATATCTTTTGAAAAGTTGATTTGTTTCCCTCTGATTGTTGGGCGATATATTCGGCACTATGCTGAATGTTCATCGAGTTGTTGACATCATCCAGATTCGAAATAACAACGGTTTTGAATCTTTCCCGCATATAGTTGTCCATAGCGTTCTGATCACTGGGATCCGGCATATTCTCGTCAATAATGTTCAATGTCGTGGTATCCGGAACTTTTTGCTTTGCGGCTTCTAATTCCATCGGACTATTCAGTTCAATGGCAGAAGCGTGAAGACGATGTGGTGCAACACATAAAAAACTGAAACAAATTGCAAGAAAAAGTTTTTTCATAAAACAAAACCTTTGTTAACTAATAAAATATATTTGATATTATAAGCTGAAACATATTAAAAAAAGATTATAAAAAAGGAGAAGAGAATGACTAATAAAATCGCTGCGGTAATTCTGGGAGCCGGTAAGGGAACCCGTATGAAGTCCGATTTGCCGAAAGTAATGATGCCTTTGGCCGGAAAACCAATGATTCGCAATATTATTGATACTCTGGAGCAAATGAATATTGATGAGATTGTTGTTGTAACGGCTCCGGACGGTGATATGGTCAGAAAAGAAGTCCTGCCTTATAAAAGCACTATTCAAGACAAACAACTCGGAACCGGACATGCGGTTTTGTGTGCTAAAGAAGCTTTGCAAGGTTTTGACGGCGATGTTATGGTCATTTTCGGAGATAATCCGATTATTACCAAACAAACATATCAAAAAGCTTTGGATGAATTGCATAAAGGCTATGCGATTGTGGTTATGGGCTTTGTTCCGGAAGATGCCGCCCGTTACGGACGTTTGAAAATGAACGGAAACGAACTGGAAAAAATCGTTGAATTTAAAGACGCTACCGACGAAGAAAAAGCAATTAAGCTTTGCAATTCCGGTTGTATGGTTTTTGACGGCAAAACAATGTTTGATATTTTGGAACGTATCGGTAATGAAAATGCTGCCGGGGAGTATTATTTAACAGATGCGATTGCCGTTGCTCGTTCCAAAGGGTTAAAATGCGGTGTGATTGAAGCTGACGCCAAGGAAGTTTCCGGTGCCAATACCCGTGAGGAACTGGCTCTGTTGGAAAGCTTTTTGTTGGCAAGAAAAGGAAAATAATTAATGCTTTTTTTCAAACATCATTGGTTTGGCGTGGTTGTCAGCACGATAGTCTTGTTTTTTGTAATCGTGTTTCTGTTGGTTTTGTTTTCTCCCAGACAGGATATGCAAAAACGAGGTTTTATTCCGTGTACGGAGAACATGGTCAGCGAAATGCTCAGTTGCACGGATAATAAAGTGTTTTGTATGCTTGGAAGCGTCATAAAAAACAGTTGGTGCGATTCCAAAGTGGTTTTAGATGGTTTGGGAGCTTGGGTAAAAGGAGAACAATCCACCCCTTGGGAGAATTATCTGTTTGAACCGGAACTGAAAGAAACCGAGCAAGACGAAGGACTTCAGGAATTTTATGATGAAAATCCGAATATTTCTGCCTCCATGGAAGAACTCCGCCGCTTAAACCGTGATTTGGAAAAACAAACATCTGAAACAGAAGAAATTAAGGAAGAAGAAAATGGCACAGAAACAGAAAAAGGAAAATAATCTGCCGGCATGGGATTTGTCGGATTTGTACAACGGCATTGATGATCCGAAAATCAATAAGGATTTGGAAAAAATACGCAAATTGAATTTGAAGTTGGCAAAGGATTATAAAGGTAAAATTGCCACTCTTTCTCCTGCCGAGTTTTTGAAAGCCGTTAAGCTTTGCGAAGAAATGGATATTATTGAAAGTGCGTTGGGTAACTATGCTTATCTGAATATGGTAACGCAAATGAACAATAAAGACGCGATGGGTTTCTACCAGAATGTCAGCGAAAAATTGACGGATTACAGTAAGCCGGGGATTTTCTTTTCTTTGGAGATAAACAAGCTTTCTAATGAAAAGTTCAAAGAATTTTTGACGGATAAGGAAGTGAAGAAATACGCTCCGTTCTTAGAGCGGATTCGCATGTTTAAGAAACATGAACTTTCCGAGCCGGTGGAAGAAGTTTTTCACGAAAAGAGCATAACGTCATCTTCCGCTTGGGTGCGTCTGTACGAGGAACATTCTTCCCGTTTAAAATATGTGGTTGATGGCAAGGAATATAACGATGCTGAAATCAGTAAATTGCTGATGGATAAGAATCCTAAAACCAGAGAAAAAGCCGGTAAAGAATTGAACCGCGTCAGCAAGGAAAACGCTCCGTTATTCTCCTTTATCTATAATATGATTATTAAGGATAAATCCATTTCCGATAACAAACGCGGTTTCAAAACGCCGATTTCTTCCAAAAATTTGGGCAACAGAGTAGAGGACGAAACGGTTGTTGCTTTGGCAAATTCGGTTAAGGAAAATTATGCCAAAATCGCCCATCGTTTTTATAAATTGAAAGCCAAATGGCTGGGGGTTGATAAAATTCAGTATTGGGACAGAAATGCTCCGCTTCCGTTCAGCGATGATACGCAATATTCATGGGAAGAAAGTGTTAACATTGTTTTGGAAGCATATAGCCGATTTTCTCCGGATTTACGAAAATTGGCAAATCCGTTTTTTGAGAATAATTGGATTGATGTTCCGCCTCGCGACGGTAAGCGGAGCGGTGCGTTTGCCATGCCGTTGCCGAACAAATATCACCCGTATTTGTTATTGAACTTTGTCGGTAAGCAGAATGATGTGTTGACCTTAGCTCACGAACTCGGGCACGGTTGCCATTTCTTGTTGAGCCAAAAACAAGGCGAATTAAATGATGCCACTCCGTTGACTTTAGCCGAGGTTGCCTCTGTTTTCGGGGAGATGGTAACTTTCCAATCTCTGTTAAACGGTCTGAAGGATGATAAAGCCAAATTGTGCCTGATTGCTGCCAAAGTTAATGATATGATTAATACGGCGATTCGTCAGATTGCTTTCCACTTCTTTGAAACCAGAGCTCATGAGGAACGCAAAAAGGGCGAACTGAGTGAAGATCGTCTGGCTCAAATCTGGTTGGAGGAGATGAGAACAAGCTTAGGACCATGGGTTAACGTAGATGAGAATAGTGCTTATATCTGGGCTCAGGTCGGACATTTTTTCTTTTCGCCGTTTTATGTTTATGCATATTCTTTTGCGGATTGTCTGGTAAATTCTCTGTATCAGGTTTATCAGGAGGAAAGTGTGCCGGATTTCCAGAAAAAATATCTGCACATGCTGTCTGAAACGGGAATCAAGAAGTATGACGCTTTGCTGAAACCGTTTGGTCTGGATGCGAAGAAGGCGGACTTCTGGAATAAAGGTTTAAGCCTGATTTCAAGCTATATTGACGAACTGGAACGTCTGGATAAAAAACTCAAATTATAAACTAACAAAGTAAAGCCCCTGAAAAGGGGCTTTGCTTATAATCAATTGACTAGCGTTTGTAAGCTTCTTCGGTAACTTGTTTGGCTGTTTTCAAATAATGATTGGATCCTTCCGGTGTGCCGAGATAGCCTAAAGAAAAGTTCGTAACCAAAAAACCGAACGGATTGTTTATGGCATCATCTCTTTTGGCAAACGGGATTTTAACGTAAGTAATACGCAAATTTGCCCGCCAGATGGTAACTTTTGCATTTTCATCTTCAGGAATATAATCCATCATGCGGAATTGTACCTGCCACAAACCGCGGGCGAGCGGCTTAATGTAGTCGATTTCCACATCTCGCATCAAAGATCGTTCTCTAAACTGCATAATGTTATATTTAACATCATTAGAGGCAAACTCTTGAAATACCGGAGCGGAAGAATACCAATAAATAGTTGATCCTCTTGACCAGCGGGAAACAAGTTCATCATAGTCGGAGGTGATTAAATAGCGGAGCATGATGTATTCAACAATATGCTCTTCCGTAATCAGGTCCGAAACCGGAAAATTAATTTCTGCCGGCTGTGTCAGCTCCAGCATACTGAAGTACTTGTTAATCTGAAACAAACGCGGCTTGACGGTTCTTTGCGGCAACAATAAGTAAATCGTGCTAGCAAGCATGATGTTGATACAAATGCTCATACAAGCGATAATAACCAGTATTCGAGAGGTCCACAAATAACGGCGTTCCGGCATGGCGGTAACATGAACACGTTCCGGATATAAGCCGAGAACATCGGGACTTTCCTTCTCTTTATACTTAAAAATTGTATGAAAAATATCAAACATTCTGCACTTTTTTACCTTATCTGAATTCTTCTTAACGTATTTTATACATAAAAGCTGAATAAAAGCAAATAAATACTGTTCAGATTCAAAATATTGGTATAAATAGAAAAATATATGCATATAAAGTAGGGTTCGTACGAATGAGCAAAAAGTTTGTTTCTTTACTGGCGGGGGTGTTTTTCCTCCTGTCCTGCACCGCAAGGGAAGTAACCGATAAGGTGTCTCCGGCTTATTATTCCGACTGGGATAGAGCAATCCGCGTCGATGTGGATATGCAAAATATGTTCGTCGCCACACCGCGGAAAATCGAAAAGCCGATAGACATGTACATGGCCATGGCTCTGGCTTTGAAATATAACTATACCCGCCGGATGGTAAGCTATGAACAAAGTATTTCCGAAACCGGACAGGCTCCGTTAAATAAAATTCCGGAAGTTTTGACACATGCCGGTTATGTCAACAGCAACAATAATGCTCATATGAGTTCTGATTTGAAGGTTGCCTGGAATATTTTGGATATTTCGACCGTTTATTATCAAAGTCGCGATGCGGGGTATCAGTCCAGTGTTGCCTTTGAACAAAGTCGTAAAGTTATTCATAATATTTTGCAGGAAACCAGAACTTTATATTGGAAAACGTTGGCTGCCCAAAAATTGCTTCCGATGATGGACAATATGCTTGAATATATGACCTTGGAAGTGGATGATATGAATGCTCAGGCCAAACAGATGGCTTCTCGAGGTCAAAGCCTGCCGATGGCTGACTTAGTCAAAAAACGCAAATATATGGAAGCTGTTAAAAATGTTTCCGCTCTGAAACGGGAAATGGAAACTGCAGAAGTTCGATTGGCAAGTTTAATGGGCTTTCATCCGTCTACTCAATATAGATTGGTCGGTTCGGAATATGGTAACTTTACGCTTCCTGATATGAAGAGTGATTTGGCACAGTTGGAATGGTTGGCGTTGACCAATCGTCCGGAACTTCGGGTGCATGATTTGTTTACCAATGTTGAGGATCTGAAAATCGTGGTTAAAGGGTTTCAGGATGTTAATCAACAGAAGTATAAAAACGACCCGAACTACTATAACCGCCTATGGTCGAAAAAAGCCCGTGAAGTCGGTTTGACGATTATTGAAGATGTTAAGAATCCGAATGTTCGTGATTTGGCAAATCTCCGTCGCCAAAGAATGAGCACATTGGTTTTGAGTCAGGTATATGTCTCTTGGGCGAGATATATGTCTGCGGTTGAAGATTATCAGATTAATATGGAAATCGCCGAAACTTCGGAAAATATTGCTGAGGATGTGGCAATTCAGGATGGTAGTCGAGCTGAAAAGAGCCAGTTGGAATCCGCTCGTGCGGTTGAGGATGAAGTTAAAGCCTATCAGTCTTATGCCGATGTTCAGGATGCTTTAGGCAACTTGTATGCTACCATAGGTTTGGATGCTCTTCCTTATTATATGTTGAGTGAAAAGCCGTCTAAAATAGCGGTTTATTTAAGAAGCACCATGGAAAAATGGCGTAAAGGGCAATTCTTGCCGGATAATCGTCCGTATCTTTTAGATGTTCCGGCCAAGCGTCCTCCGGTTAATTTGACTTCTCCGAGTCTGATACCTGATATGACTTTGGAAACCGGACAGAGAATCAATCTGACGATTCCTCAAAGTATTTTGGATAAAATGGACTTGGAAGGAAAAATCATCACCAAGGCAGGTTTGATTGATGATACGCCGTTGCCGAAATGGCTGACGTATGACGAGGCAACCAGAACCTTTGATGGTGTGGCAATGCCTTCTGATATCGGAAGCTATACAATCAAACTTTATATTACCGATGAAAAAGGCAATGTCGGTTATCTGACCTTTAAGATTAAAATTGTTGAAGTCTATGTTCCGTCGATTCGGGTTATGGGGCTGACCGAAGGTCGTAAGGCAACGGTTCTTAAAAGATGTATCGGTTCCAAATGCAAAGACGAATATGTTGAGGAAAGTGTTCTCGGTGAGGAGGTTGAAACCCGAGCGAAAAACCGGTTTTGATAGTTGTTTTTTGCAAAATATAAAGAGTCCTTTTCAAAAGGGCTCTTTTTTTGTTGGTTGTGGACAACTTGTGGATATGTTATTTTATTGAAAAAACACAATATTTTTTTTTATTAACGGACTTATCCACTAAGATAAAAATTTTTTTGTTTGAAATATAAAGGGATAGGGGTGTCAATAGGAAAAATTGTCTTTTTTGCTATTGTCGGAACGGTTTATATTTAGCAATATTCTTACAAGGAAAATTCCACAGCTTTGAGTTTGAATTACCTTAATTTTTTCATCCGGAAAAAATAAATATGAAAAAATGTTGTGTATACAATATATAGATTATTTACATTTCTTTAATACTATATATGGTATATATCGTAAATAAACATAAACCGCTGAAACTAAAAAAATAAAGAAGGAATACTTTTCGAAATGTCTGAAAACAAGTACACAATGCCGGCAATTGAAAATAAAGAAATTGCGATTGAAAGCGTTACCAAAAGAGACGGTACACTGGCACCGTTTGACAGCAACAAAATTTATAACGCCATTTTGAAGGCCGGAACAAATACCGGAGAGTTTGGAGAACAGGAAAGCTGGTTGCTGACAGCTCAGGTTCTTAAGGTGTTAACCCACAAATTTTCAGAAGCACTTCCTTCCATTGAACAAATTCAGGATGTTGTTGAGCAGGTTTTGATTTCAGCCAACTACTTCGCAACTGCCAAAGCTTACATTCTTTATCGTGATCAGCGTAACCGTATGCGTACTGACAAAAAGGTTATGGTTGATGTTGAAAGCTCAATCAACGAATATTTGGAAAAATTGGACTGGCGTGTTAATGCTAATGCCAACCAAGGGTATTCCAACGGCGGTTTGATTTTAAACGTTTCCGGAAAAGTTACGGCTAACTACTGGCTGAGCCATGTTTATCCGTCTGAAGTCGGCGAAGCACACCGTAACGGCGACATTCATATCCATGACTTGGATATGTTGGCCGCTTATTGTGCCGGTTGGTCTTTGAAAAACCTGTTGCATGAAGGTTTCAACGGTGTTCCTGGAAAAACGGAAGCCGGTGCTCCTAAGCACCTGTCTGCCGCTGTCGGTCAGATGGTTAACTTTATGGGAACATTGCAAAACGAATGGGCCGGTGCTCAGGCATTTTCATCCGTAGATACTTATTTGGCACCGTATGTCCGCAAAGATAACCTTTCTTACCGTCAGGTTGAACAGTCCATGCAGGAACTGATTTATAATTTGAACGTTCCGTCTCGTTGGGGTTCTCAAACACCGTTTACAAACTTTACATTTGACTGGGTATGCCCTGAAGATTTGCGTAATACGCACCCGATTATTGCCGGTGAGGAGCAGGAATTTACATACGGCGACCTCAAAGAAGAAATGCACATGATTAACAAGGCATATATGACCGTTATGATGGGTGGCGATATTAAAGGTCGTCCGTTTACCTTCCCGATTCCGACATATAACATTACGCCGGATTTCCCTTGGGAAGATGATAACACCGAGTTGTTGTTTGAAATGACGGCTAAGTATGGCTTACCTTATTTCCAAAACTTCTTGAACTCTGTTTTGAAACCTGGTCAGATTCGCTCTATGTGCTGCCGTCTGCAGTTAGACCTTCGCGAATTGTTGGCTAAAGGAAACGGCTTGTTCGGTTCTGCCGAGCAGACAGGTTCTATCGGTGTTGTAACTTTCAACTGTGCAAGACTGGGATATGTTTATAAAGGTGATGAAGCCGGTTTGTTCGGTCGTGTTGACGAGTTGATGAACATTGCCCGCACTTCTTTGGAAATTAAACGTAAAGTTATCCAAAGACTGATTGACAATGGTTTGTTCCCGTTCACCAAACGTTACCTCGGTACTTTGCGTAATCACTTCTCTACAATCGGTGTTAACGGTATTAACGAAATGATTCTGAACTTTACTAACGGTGAACACAATATTGCCGACAGTTGGGGACAGGATTTCGCCGAAAAATTCTTGGATCATATCCGTGCCAATATGGTTAAAATTCAGGAAGAAACCGGACACATGTACAATCTGGAAGCCACACCGGCAGAGAGTGCGACATACCGTTTTGCCCGTGAAGACAAGAAGAGATTTAAAGACATTATCCAAGCCGGAACAAAAGAGAATCCGTATTATACAAACTCTTCTCAATTACCGGTTGGTTATACTGATGATCCGTTTGAGGCCTTGGATCTCCAATCCAGACTGCAAACAAAATATACCGGCGGAACAGTGCTCCACCTGTATATGGGTCAGAGAATTTCATCTGCGAAAGTTTGCCGCGATTTAGTTAAAAAAGTTCTGTCAAACTATCGTTTGCCGTACATTACCATAACTCCGACATTTTCAATCTGTCCAAAACACGGATACTTGTCCGGAGAACACAAATTCTGCCCGATCTGTGATGAAGAGAAAAAGGCAGAAAAAAGAAAAACCGCAGCTGCAAGAAGTGAAGTTGCATAACTAGAATAATTTTATTTAAGGAGAGAAATATTATGACATTAGTTAATATCGAAGATATTAAACTTTCAGATGAAGAAAGACAGCCTTGTGAAGTATGGACAAGAGTAATGGGTTATCATCGCCCGGTATCTGAATTCAACAAAGGTAAAAAATCAGAATATTATTCTAGAGTATGCTTCTGCGAGAGTAAAGCTGTTGTTAAGCTGAGCGAAGAAGATGTAATGTCTATTGCAGCAGAATAATATCCGGTAGATTATAATGGAACATATCAAAATCGGCGGCATTGAGAAATTCAGTGTCGTCGATTTTCCTAATTCAATAGCTGCAGTTGTGTTTATGCAAGGGTGTCCGTGGCGATGTCCGTTTTGTTATAACACCCACCTGCAGGAAGCGGGAAAAGAAACCGAAATCTTTTGGCCGGCGTTTTTGGAATTTTTGGAACGTCGAAAAGCAGTGTTAGATAGCGTTGTTTTCAGTGGAGGAGAACCCCTGATTCAAAATAATCTATCCGAGGCGATGGATGATGTAATTGCTTTGGGTTATAAAGTCGGACTTCATACCGGAGGGTATCGCCCTGAGGCTCTTGAGAAAGTTTTACCGAAAGTGGATTGGGTTGGCTTGGACATCAAGGCTCCATTGGAAGAGGAACGCTATAAACAAGCAACAGGATGTTTTGATAAAGTTGAGAATGTTGTTCAAAGCTTGAGATTATTGATAAACAGCGGTAAAGATTTTGAAACAAGAACGACTTGCGATCCCCGTTTGCTGAATATTGATGATATTTATAAAATGGCGGATTTTTTGAAATCTGAAGGGGTCAAGAATTATCATTTACAGAAATATCGTCCAATACCATCAGATACAACGACGCAAGACAGCGAGTGTGAGAAGTTCTTTCAGGATAAGGACTTGATAAAATATCTCAGTGATACGTTTGAAATTTTTGATTTGCGAAAATAAACCAAAGCCCGCTTTTTAGCGGGCTTTTTTGTTATTCCGGTTTAGAAAAGAAACCTG
>CAZFRT010000023.1:0-15935 GCA_964521455.1 uncultured Azospirillum sp. | reverse complement strand
GGAAGAAGTCATATCCGACCGTTGCACGCATTGGTTTTTGGGAGTCATTTCCTAAAACGGCGTTATTAATTTGGCGATCCAAATTCTTGATAACATCCAAGTTCTGTTTTGCAAAGTTAGGGATGAGGTTCAGCCCCAAACTTTCTGCCGTGGCGGTGGCAAAATCATCTGCCCCGGAGGCTGTCATCATGGCGTTATAAATGTTGTTGTTCAAACCGTAGTTGTTTTCCAGATAAGAAGCGATTTCCAGATTATCGACAATAGAGGCAAAAGCTTTTCTGCTCATGACAACGTCAAGATTGCCTTTTTCATTTGTTTGAGTTGAAGCGTCAAACATATAAGTTCCGGAAGAAACGTTAATTCCTTTATCTTCACCGATGAAAGTGTCTTCATTGATATATTCATCCTTCTGTTCGCCGGTCGCAACAATATCTGACGAAGCGATGATGTCACCGGAAATTTCGGGAGCAGTAAAGCTTCCGCCTGATCCGAGCATAACTTTTGAAGAACGATCAAGACTGAAGGTGCTGAGATTGAGGGCGGCGGATGAGGTAACGGCGGAGTTGTTGACAAAGGTTGCTCCGTTTTGAACCATAATAAAGTTTCCACAGCCGGATGTATCATCAGGGGTGCAAGTAGCGTCACTGAGAGAGGCTCCGCCAATTTGAATTTCTCCGCTGTTTATGATGGAAGAGCCGGATCCGGTGGCATACATTCCGATTAAATTAGCAGTGTTGCCTGACATGGTAATTAAGCCGTTGTTGGTAATCTTTCCTCCGTTAGAAGCATACATACCATAAGAGTAAGAACCTGACGAACTTGTATTGTTTACGGAAATTGTGCCATTGTTTACAGCCGTTCCGCCAGAAACAGACATACCATAGCGACCGCCGTTGGAAACATTAATTGTGCCATTGTTGGTAACTGTTCCTGAATTACTAACAAACATAGCTACGCCATTGGTAATGTTGATTGTTTTACCTGATGCATTTTCGGCAGAACCGGCTCCTGAAACATAGATGCCATAATCTCCTGAGGAGACGATGTTACCCTTGTTAACAGCGGAAGCTCCGTTACTGGCAGACAAACCGATACCGCTTCCATCAATATTGATGGTTGCCAGGTTTTCAACGGAAGAACCTGTTCCGGAAGCAAGCAAAGCAGTGCTTTCACTTTGAGTTAAGAGGTTGATGATACCGGAGTTTGTACCCTTGGCTCCGTTTGTAACATTAATACCTGTACCGCGAGAAGATAATTCAATTTTTCCGCCGGCTATATTTTCGGCAATGGAACCGCTACCTGTCGCCGTCAGGGCAGAAGTATTCATTCCAACGCTTATTGCACCGGCATTGCTTACTTTACCGCCGTTGGAGGCAGCCATAGCAATAGCGGAAGCGGAACCAATAGAAATTGTTCCTGTTCCCGTGTTTGTTGCAATAGCGTTAGTTCCTGATGCCGACATTCCCGTATTAGCACCGGAAACGGTAATTAAGCCTGTATTGGCGGCTGTTCCGCTAAGAACCTTTATACCGGTGTTGTTAGTACCGCTGGTAACATAAATATGTGCTCCATTGAGATTGTTGGCATTGCCGCCGTTAACAAGCATGCCTGATTGATTGGAAGAATTGGATAAGTTGATTTCCCCGATATTTTCTATATTACCATTGCTTAAACTTGACATGCCGGAAGCATTTGCACCTGTAACGGTAATGGTAGCTCTATTGGAAGCTTTACCACTACTGGATGCCATACCGGAAGAACCTATTCCTTGAACATTGATAGTTGAGTTGTTTATTGCTGTTCCGGAACCTGCAACCAACATACCGGTTGCATTATTTCCGATAACATCCAAAGTGGCGTTTGTTTCATTGGTTGCGGTACCGGAGCCTGTAACTTTCATACCAATACCGTTGTTGACATCAATAATGGCTTTGTTAACAGCAGAACCGTTTCCGGCGGTTAGACCGACAGCATTGTCTCCGTTTACGTTAATGTAAGCAATGTAAGATGTTGTATCTATCTGATTACCCTTGTCATCATAAACAGGAACTTCATTAACATCATTTGTAACCGTTCCGAATGATGCCGACATACCGCTGGCTGCGTCTCCTGTAACTTCAATATTACCAAAGTTTGTTCCTTTTGCGGAAGCGGAGTTTGTTTCAATACCGGAAGAAGAAGCTCCTGAAACGATAATTTTAGCAGAACTGTCTTTGCCGTTTTTACCTTCGTCGGCATTGTTTGTAACCGAAGCGGAACCTGATACCTGCATACCTTTTGTTCCAGAGCCTGAAACGGTAAGGGTACCGTTATTAGCTGCCGAACTGGAACCTTGGGCATCTATACCGATTGCATTTGAACTGTTAACATTGATTTTGCTGTTGTTTGAAGCAGTAGCGGAACTTAATGTAACGATACCTTTGCCGCTTTGAGCATCAATGATAATGTTTCCGTTGTTGGTAACATTTCCGCCTCCGGCAATAATACCCGAAGCATTCACTCCGGTAACATTAATGCTTCCGGATTGACTGTTGGTTACGGTATATCCGCTAGAATCTGTCTGGATACCGACAGCGGCAGCACCGGTTGTGCCGGTAATTGTAATAATACCGTCATTGGTAATCATGTTGGAACCTGTACTGTCTGTAGCCTTAATGGCAGTACCGCCCTTAGTGAGGGAAATGTTGCCGCCGGCTGTATTGGTGATGTTGGCTCGTTGGGCGTTAATGCCGTTTCCACCGTTTGTGGAAGAAATTGTTCCACTGTTTGTTATTGTATTGACAATAGCATCAGAGGCAATTCCCGAATTAATCAGAGCTTTCATTCCGTCGCCTGAACCGGAAACAACAATAGATCCCTTATTTTCTAAAGAAGAGCCGTATTCTGTAGTGGCAATGCCTTTCATTCCGTCTCCGATACCTGTAATATTAATGGTACCGATGGTATCGTTAATCATAGTTCCGTTAATGGCAGCCATGGCAGCACCGTTTATGGAGGCGGTGTTTGTGGCAGAAAAATTAATTGTTCCACTGTTTGTTGCTATAGTCGAACCGCCGCCGTTGACAATGTTCATACCGTTGGATTGCAACCCTTTGATATTAATTGTGCCTGTATTGTTCAGTGAGGCATCGGCTGAAGCTGCCGTCATGGCGGAAGAGGCAGCACCGACAACGTCAATGATTCCGTTTGGTGCAGAATTGGTTAAAGAACCGTTGTCTTTTGCATACATACCGTGAGAACTACTGCTGTTTACAATAATGTGTCCCGTGTTTTCGGCTGTACCGTTGCCACTGGTGTACATTGCATAAGAATTATCTCCATCAATTTGAAGGACCCCCCCCGTATTGACAATACTTGCACCGTCTTCGGCTTCCATCAATTTATTGCCGCTACCGGTGATGATAACAGTTCCGTAATTTTCGGAAGTTCCACCTTCTGTCGTGTCAAACAATGTATAATCATTACCGGTATGTTGAATTGTACCGCGATTAACGGCCTTACCGTCACCTCTGGTCTTAAAAGCTGTTCCGTTAGAACCGTTAATGATAATTTTTCCGACTAGTTCATTGACAACGGTTCCTCCGTCGGCAAACATACCGATAGAGTTGTTGCCGTTGACGTTGATTGTGCCGGAATTAGTCGCAATACCGCTACCGTTTGTCGTCATACCGATAGAGTTGTCGCCGCCGGTAACCGTGTTGGTTTCAGGGGCTTTTGTACCGACGTTGATAACACCGTTATTTTCAGAAGTTCCGCCGGTGGTAGTCATACCATATGAACCGTTTCCGGAAAGATTGATAACAGCTCCCGATTGGTTGCGGATTTCTCCGGAAGAATCATCATAAATACCATAAGAATTGTTTGAAAACATATTGATAACGGAGTTATTGACTCCGGCACCGCCGTTAACATAAATACCGTAAGAGCTGTTATTTGTATCCGTATCGGCGTTTTCTTGTCCGTTACCGGTTACATTAATAATGCCGTCATTCCAAGCCGTACCGTCTTCAGCCTGCATACCGTAAGAGTTCTGTCCGGTAGGCGTTCCCGTAATGGTAATTGTTCCGGTTGATTCATTAAATAGTTTTCCTGATGTTCCTTTAATGCCTGCACCACCGAGATTAAGGTCTATTGTTGCATAGTTTCTAAGCAGACCTTCGGTTGTGTTCATACCGTACCCATACATATCATCAAAAGTGATGTTTCCGCGGTTATAGGCTTCTCCTTCGGTAATGGAAATGCCATATCCTTGTTCGACGGAGGAAGGATATCCTCTTCCGGTCAGCGAAATATCACCCAAATTGTTTACTCTGGTATTAACGCCGGAAGTTCCTTTAATGCCATAATTTTCAAGACTGTTGCTGGTGGCGGTGAGGGTAATAGTTCCGTTCGTGTTGTTGGTAACGCTTCCGCTGTCGCCGATTTCAATACCGACAATCCCGCCGCCGGACATATTAATTGCCCCGCTGTTATCAACACTTCTTCCCGCATTGATACCGGTTGAGTTTTCTCCGGTAACCGTAACCGTGCCCAGATTGCTCACCTGACCTGAAGCGGATGAAATACCGATTCCGGAATCTTTTAATTCAATAGAGGCGTTAAGGTTGTTGTAAATTGTACCGGAGTCGGAAGACATACCTGTACCACCGTCATTCATGACAATTTTACCGTTGTTGGTGTTACTGCCACTGCCGGTGTGCATTCCGACACCTCTCATCTCAAAGGTAATAGTTCCGTTGGCATTGTTGGTTGCTTTGGCATTTGTGGTATGAATACCGTAAGAGTCGACATCGTTAGGTGTCTTAACATCCATATGAATACTGCCGTTATTGATAACAGTACCGTCCAAAGCCTGAATACCGTAAGACGGGTCAGTAGGGGTGTTTTGATCGTTGTTGATATTGATTGCCCCATCGTTTTGAGCCGTACCGTCTTCAATATACATACCTTTGGCATCGGCGGCTTTGTCGATAGTGATTGTACCGTCAGCGGTGTTTGTTATTTTTGCGGTACTAGCATTATATGTTGCTCCGTCAGAGCTTCCTTCGTTTCTTTTAATAACCATACCTTCGCCGCTGTTATCCAATTGGAGATTTCCGGAGTTGGTTGCTGTTCCTGCATTGATATGCATAGCTGTGCCGACAGCTTGAAGGTGAATGTCTCCGGCATTGGACATTGTTCCGCCATGGTAAGAAGCCATACCGAAACCGTTAAGACTGTCAACAGTGATAGAAGCTCCGCCACTGTTGGTAAGAGTAGGTTTTCTTGAATCTATTTCCGGATTTTTACCTTCGCCGCGGATAGCCAACATACCGTAACCGCCTGTACCGCCGGTTACTTCAATAGTGCTGTTTTGGGTATTTTGGATTGAACCTCCGTGAACTGAAACCATACCCGCATGAGCATTGGAAACACTTCCGGCATTAACAGAATTAACGGCAACACGAATATTTCCTGCGTTTTTTGCGGTGGTATTGGCATCAGCTCTCATACCGATAAAGCCTCCGGTTCCATCCATAAGAGCACCATTGTCCGTTCCGTAAGCTCCGGTTCCGTTGATATTAAAGGATATATCTATATCGCCCTGATTGTTCATATCTGCATATCCGGCTCGGCGGATAAGTTTTTCTCCGTCAAGAAAGTCTTGTTCCAGATATGTTCCCATACCTACCAGTGA
Organism: uncultured Azospirillum sp.; assembly: GCA_964521455.1. Taxonomy (GTDB): domain Bacteria; phylum Pseudomonadota; class Alphaproteobacteria; order RF32; family CAG-239; genus JAGAJR01. The sequence goes on along the minus strand of CAZFRT010000023.1, from coordinate 10,258 downwards.
TTTGGATACGGTTGTTCCGTTATTGGCGGTGGCTTTGAGAATGATGTCTCCTGAAGCGGAGTTTACTAAATTTGTTGGCTCAACCGGATTCGGAGCGGCTTCTTGATTGATGATTTGAGCCTGCATACCAACCATTGTTCCGCCGTTTTCAGCAACGGAATCTCCGTCAATTGTACCGTTGTTAATGGCAATGGCAGAACTGTCTGCATACATTCCCATAATCTGGCTGGTATTTGTGTTTCCGGTAAACGTCATATTGATATTGCCCTCATTCTGAGCAACACTTTTATCGCTTGAAATCATACCGACGGTACCGTTTTGAGCATTAATACGGAGTGTGACGTTATTTAAAGCTTGTCCGTTATGCAAGGCAACCATTCCGGCGGTTGCATCGCCGAGAGTGATTTCCGTACTGCTACCGGCTGTTTCTCCGTTTTGAACAAAACCGCCGTTGGAAGCCTTCATGCCGACTTGCATATACTTGGTGTTTTCCAAAACGGAGTCTGAAAAGTTGATAATATCAACCAATTGTTTGTCTTCAACGATGCCTGTTTCAGGATTCTTAATTGAAACGGAAACGTTATTGGACAGAGCAAAATCATCCTTATTAGTAATGGTCTCATCTGCTTGTGCATCATATTTTATCGGAATATAGCCGACAACATTAGGCGAAGCTGTTCCGACAAAACCGCCGAGACTGTCATCGGTAGGTGTAAAGACATCACGATAGTAGTAGTTGTTGCCGCCACCGCCGCCGCCACCGAAAGCTAAAGCAGCAGCACCGCCCAAAAGCAATAGCCCACCTAACCATAAAGCTCGGTCAGAGAAGATAAATTCGCCTTCATTGAAATAATTGTAAGCCTCGCGGGAAGTGGCCTTAACGTCAGATACCCGCCAAGAAGACATAAAAGAGTCGTATCTGTTAGTTGGTATTTTCTGAATACACGGATGCCGAGGATTAGCACCGGAAGCCTGAAAAGCATTATATGCCGTATAGTTTCTTTTCCAAATGGAGTGACACAGACCGGTATTACCGTTTCTGTCCGTAACGTCAATATTAAGTCCTCTCTGAACAGCTCCACGCAAAGCACGAACGTTTCCTTGTGAAGCCAAAGAATACATCTGTCCCAAGCTTAACGGCATAAGAGGAGGAGCCGCGTAAACGGCATTCGACGTAAACAAAAATGCTGCCGTTGTTATAATAGCAACTGCATTTTTAAAAAAACGTATGTTTAACTTTATATTCTTCAATATATTAACACACTAAAAAAAATTTCCCCGACACGAACAGTTTTATCCGAGCAAGATTTTATCGTCAATAATCCTTGCCGGGTTATGTACAAGTTTTTAACTATTTTTTAATAATTGTTAAAAATACGGCTGAAAACAATTGCTTAAGATTTTTATTTTTGTTATATTTTGATTATGTTTTTTATTGGAAGGTAAAAAATCATGGGAATTGCTAAAAAATTGAACAATTGGGAAACAGCCGGACTGATTAGCCTTAAGCAAAAAGAAGCTGTGCTGGAATATGAAAAACAACATAATCGGCCGGTATTCTTATATTCAATGCTTTTTCTCGGAATATTTTGTATCGGTCTGGGCATTATTTCTGTTATTTCATCAAATTGGGAGGCAATCCCCGCCACGATAAAACTTTTGGCGGATTTTGTTCTGCTGGTATTGTCGGCATGGGGAATATATCTCTCATGCAAGGCAGGAAAATCTTTATGGACAGAGATTTTACTCTTGTTTTACGCCATACTGATACTGGGAAGTATCGGGCTAACCGGACAGCTTTTTAATCTTCCGTCTTCTTTATATAAAGCTTTGCTGTTTTGGTCGGTGCTGACTTTTCCGTTATTGTTTGTCAGCAAAAAGCTTCTTTTACCAATTGTTTGGATACCAATCTTTTTTACGGCGTTATTTCTGTTTTGCTGCGAAATACCTCAAATAAGATATTATGCTGATTATCTGGCAAACGCTTTTCCGGCATTGTTGGAAATAATTATCATGTTTGTCATAATCGTGATTTATTTTTTTATGAAGCGTTTTGTTCCGAAACATTTTGAAAATATTACCCGGGCTATGAGTATTTGGGTTGGCATAATAATTGCCGGAGAAGTCATCTTGTTCGATATTGCATCTTTCGGAATATTCCATTCCAAGATTTTTATATCATCGTCCTTTTTTGCGTCAATTCCGTTAAAGTTAATGGTTTGGGGTGGAATTTCCTTGGCTGTTGCCGTACTATATGCCATATCGTCTTATTATAAAGTCTGCGAACTTTCTGTAAGGGCTTTGGGTATCATCCTCTTATATACGTTAATTGCTCAGATTCTTCCTGAAAGCGGAACTGCTTTTGAAATATGGGGAGCTTTACTGTCATTGATTGTTTTGTCTTTGCTGGGAAAATATGCCTATAAAATAAACAGCGGCAGAATGTTTAATCTGGTAACGGTTTTAATCGCTTTACGTGTTTTTATTGTTTATCTTCAAGTGTTCGGTTCTTTGCTGATGACCGGAGTCGGACTGATAATTTCCGGAGTTGTCTTATTGCTGATAATGTCAGGTTGGATAAAATTTCGTTATCGGTTTGTTGGAGAAAAGAAATGAAAAATAAATATAAGCTCATGTCTGCGTTGCTTTTTCCGCTGGTTGTTCTGTTGATATGGAACTGTTGGCTGGAGGGAAAGGTGTTGTTTTCTCCGGAAATGACCGTTGCTGCTGAAGGTTACGATCCCAGAAGCCTGATATCCGGACATTATATGCAGCTCCGTCCGGTATGGGAAAAGACCGAGTGTTCCGATTTTGCTGAAAACAAATGTCCGGAGAAGGAATTTGAGAGCGTCTACCGTTTTTATTTACCGGAACAGGCGGCAGAAAAACTGGATTATATAATCAGAACGGAAAATCCGGAATTGAAACTGATTTTTGCCCTGCCGGATAATAGTCGTCCGCTTCTGAAAAATCTGCTGATAAATGGTGTTTCTTGGAAAAATTGGTTGGATAAGCAAAAAGAAGACTAATTCATATTGTTTTTTGTCTAAAATTATGGTACACTAAAAGTCTTAAAATTAAGACTTTGTGAACGTATAATTAATTGTCTAACTAAATAAATATCAGTAAAATGACGTACGTATTATTCTCGTTGTTTCTCGCCATTTTGTGCGGTGCAACAGCCTTCAACGGCAAAAACAAGAAAACAACCGCTGTTTCCACAGCTATCGTTTTCCTCTTCTTCGGGTTCATCAACTACTTTGGTCTCCCTGTCATGCAGTGGTGGGGTTTCCACGGTGTCTGGTTTGAGGCTTTCCTCGCATCTCTTCTGGGCTTCATCATCTGTCTTCACGAACAGGACAAATACGGTGATACTGAAGTGGTCTGGGAAAACAAGAAGATGCTCCGAGCAACACCTCTGATCATCTGCCTGATAGCTTTCTGTATCATGGCGATTACCAGCTGGGAGATGTTCAATTCGGATAAATACCAGAAGCTGCTGAAAGTCGAAATGGTTTCTGACAACACTTTCAACAGTGAAGTGCATCCGATACCGGTAAACAAGATGATTTCCGTTGATGCTATGCTGGCCCAAAAGGTGGCGGAAGACAAATTGGGAGAAGATTTAGGTCTTGGTTCCAAAGCATATATCGGCAACATGACCATCCAGAACATCACCGGAGAGTTTACTATCAACGGTGGCAAAAAGCTGGTCTTTAACGATGATTTGATTTGGATAGCTCCGCTGGAACATCGTTCATTCTGGAAGTGGATGAGCAACGACTACACTAACGGATATGTAATTGTTTCTGCAACCGATGCAACCAAGATTTATCTTGTTACCGAGGTAAACGGACAGCCGTTGAAAATGAAGTATATCGAGAGTGGTGTGTTTGGAGATGATATTGAAAGACACATTAAAAGCAACGGATATGCTTCACGCGGTTTGACGGATCATTGCTTGGAAATCGACCCGAACGGAAAACCTTACTGGGTGCTTTGCGTTTATGACCAGGAAATTGGTTTCGGTGGCGAAAACTCTGTCGGCGTGATTACCGTAGACCCGCAAAACGGTGATTTGCAGGAATATGCTGTCAACGAAGTACCTGACTGGATAGATCGTATTCAACCCAAGGAGTTTATTGAAGAACAAATTCGTTGTTGGGGAGAATATGGTAAAGGTTGGTGGAACAGCTGTTTTGCTCAGGTAGGTGTTCAAGAACCGACCCCGGGTACAACACTGGTTTACTCAAATGGTCGTAGTTATTGGTATACAGGTATCCAAAGTGCCGGTGCGGACAATGCAACCAACGGCTTTATGCTTGTCGACACCAGAACCAAGGAGGCAAAATTCTACCGTATCGCCGGTATGAATGAGAGGGAAGCTATGCGAATAGCCGAAGATCAACCCTTTGCCAAAGCCGCAGCCTATAGGGCAAACGATCCGGTGTTGTATAATGTGAGAGGAATACCAACTTACTTTATGACTCTCAAAGGCAGCTCCGGTAATGTTGTCGGCTACTGCTTTGTTGCCGTAACAAACCGTCAGGCAGTCGGAAGCGGTTCCAGCAAACAGGACGCTGAAACACAGTATCTGCGAATGCTAAAGAAAACCGTTCAGGATAAAATCCAAGACGGTCCCGTTACCAAACAAACGAAAGAATATATTGTGAAGGACATTGTCCTTGAGGGAAATACTTACTACCTTCTGTTTGAAGGCGTGAAGGGAATTGAGTTCACCGGTTCAACGGAATTTTTCCGCGAGCTGAAATGGACCAAACCCGGACATAAAGTTTCGGTTTCCTTCGGTGAAGGGCAAAGCAAAGTTATTCCGATGGATTACTTTGATAATCTGAACATAGAAATATAATCTGACGTTTTTTTCTTAAAAGGAGAGGCTCTGCATTAAATGCAGAGCCTTTCTTTTTTATTGTTTTTTAGATTTTTTGACGCTTATTTTTTTCACTTTGGATTTTTCAATCTGTGTTTTGGGAATAGCGATTTTCAAAATACCGTCATTATAATCGGCATCGGCGTTCTGGAAATCCAAATCCCATGGCAGAGGAACTGTTCTTTTAACAGAGCCGTAATAAATTTCGGAAAAATAATTGTTTTTCTCATTTTTTTCCGTTTCACTTCTTTTTTCGGCAGAGATTGTCAGATATCCGTCTGAAGAAATCTGTACTTCAATATCGTTTTCATTGATTCCCGGAAGCTCTGCGGCAACAGTAACTTCATCCTTATTTTCTGAGACTTCAATTTTGGGTTCCATTTCTTCTAACTTGTGATGACGAGGAAAATCAACCAGATTCCAGAAATTGGCCAGAAAATTTTTAAATTCGCTGTGAGCTGTGCCGTGAGAAGAAATTCCTCCAGTATTTTTTCCGGAAGTATGAGTAATTGCGTTTTTCATTATTTTATCCTTTCAGATATTTACGAGTTGTTTACTCATAAGATGTAATCACGAAAGAAAGAATTTTAATGCTAGCTTTTTTATCAGGCATTAAACCAAAAGGCTTGAGTTACCCCAAGCCTTTCTTAGTTATGCAGATTTATATTTCTCGCTTATTTCCTTCTTCCTAGAATACAGAGTAGAACAAATAGCAATCCGAAAATACCTAGAAAAATCAGACCGGGATAGTAGTCTGCAAGGTAAAAAATAAACCCGAAAAACAGTAAAACACAACAAATAGCGGCTCCGAGAAGCGTTATGTTCAGATTGTGATATTTATTTCTCAGCTCAACGGAAATATTTTCAGAACGAATTTCCGGATGCTTTTTTTCAAAACGTTTGAGCAGAAAGATAAAAAACAACAAAATCAGAGCAGTAACAAGCCCGCTGACAAGAATAATGCCTTTGAATTCTTCCATAAAATAATACGATTTAAAATCAGACAATATATAAATTTTTCCTGATGATATAGTATAAAAGATTAAAAAACAAGGAGTTTTAGTCAAACAGTTCTGTCGGATCAATTTTAAATTGCAGCATTTTGGCACTGTCTCGTCCGCCATCACCGCCTTTGCGTTGTACGGTAATCTTTCCGATTCTCAAGCTGCCTTGTGGCGTAATGGAAATATTGCCGTCGGAATAATGTTTAATAACAGCATCAATAGGCTTCAAAACCCAGTCTGTAATATTTGTTTTCTTGATAACCAAAAACCACTCAGAGGCAAATTCTCCGCGTCCTTTGAGAATATCATTGATTATCAGGTGTTTGTTTTTCTGAAAAAAAGTAAGGAGAGTGTTTTGTTCTTGAGCAGAAAGTTCATTTAAAAACATGCGTCTGGTATCTCGAACATCAGATTTATACGGAGTAAGTTCTCCGGTAAAATATTTCAGTAAAGTAAGAATGTTATCAGGAATATTCCAAAGTTGCTGATAATTTTTCAGCCATCGTTTGTCGATTTGGTTAAACCCTTTTTCATTGCTGACAAGTTTAACTTGGATATTTTTCCGATTTATGCTTTCTTTCTCAAAAATTTCCAATTGAATATCTGCTTTATGATGCCCTGAAATCTTTTTTGCGGAGATGTTGGTAATATTGTTGAGTGAGTATCCTAAGGTTTGTAACCACTTTTGAGCTGTTGAAGATGTTTTCCATACATTAAAAGTATCAACAACATCTTGTTCATTCTTAAAACCATTTTTAGCGGTGAGAGAGCCTAATTCTGAAGGAAGTATATTATTATTCATTTCTATAATAGAAATAAGTTGTTTCGTGAGGGCTGAGATAACGTTGACACTCATGGCGTTTCCGGTCTGAGCTAACAATCTGCTGTTTGGATTTTGTAGAGTTAGATGATAATGTTCTTTTGAAAAACCTTGTAACAAAAGGCTTTCTCCACCGCTCAAACAGCGAAGTTTTCCATTTCTGACATATAAGAGACCACTTCTTCCGGCTCTCAGAGTAGGAATATATCCCCGATACAAACGTAAATCAGATTGTCTTGTATCAATGATTAAAAAATCCTCTTTCAGTAGTTCATCAAGCTGAATTCGACCTTTATTGTATTTATTATGAAGGTATTTATGAAGAGTGTCATACTTATTGAACAGAAATTCCTCGCGATCATCTATTAAATAATTTTTCAGAGCAGGGAGAGATTGTTCCTTTTCCGGAAAACAATAAGGAGTTTGTTTTAAATCTTTTCGGATGCCTACAAAATAAACTCTTTCTCTGGATTGAGGAAGCCCATAATCATAGCTGTTTAGAATTTTACAGTACACATTGTAACCGGTGTTATCTAATAACTGTAATATTTCCTGAAATGTTTTTCCTTGATTATGGTTAACCAAGCCTTTGACATTTTCCAAAATAAAATATTTTGTTTTTTTATTTTTAAGAATTTCGGATATATAAAAAATAATTTGTCCTCGTTGATCGTCAAACCCTTTACGCTTTCCGTTAATGGAAAATGTTTGGCAGGGAAAACCTGCGATAATTAAATCCGTATCAGGAATTTGTTCTGGGGAGAGAAGTGTTAAATCTCCTAAGAATTTATCCTTGTCTCCAAAAAAACTTTTATAGGTATTGATTGCTTTGTCGTCTATTTCCGAAAAAGCTAAACATTGTCCGCCGCAGAGTTCAAGCCCAAGACGTCCGCCGCCAATTCCCGAACATAAATCTACAAAAGTAAAGGACAATGATTATTCTCCCGCTGTAGCAGAAATGCCTTTCTGCTCTTTTTTCTTTTTCCATTTCAACTTGGCGTACAAACGCATATCCGCAACCTGATCTGTTTCGTCGACGATTTCTTTGCCGAGAATGGTTTCAATAATATCCTCTAAGGTAATAATGCCGACCCAGTTTTCAAAATGGTCAATAACCAACGCTAAGTGATTATGGTCGTCAAGCATACTGCTTAAAACGATTTCCAAGCGGGCATCGGCAGAAAAACTCCGCATCGGGCGGGCATATTTTTCAACAACATCATTATCATCGGCTTTATAAGAGCTGGATTTGTGAATATATCCCAGATAATTTTGCTCCTGTTCGTCAATAATCGGAAAACGGGAAAAAGGCGAGGAGCAGATGAATTTGTCAAACTCTTTGATTGTCATGTGCGGACGAACCACATGAACCACGGTTCGAGGTGTCATAACATCTTTTACTTTAACTTCCTGTAAGTTGATGACGTTGCGAATAACACGGTATTCGTTGTCATCAATTACTTTTTCGTCACGTCCCATTTTTGCAAGGGCTTTAATTTCATCTTTAATAGTGGAGGCATCGGAATCATCTCCGAAAATTCCCATAATAAAATCGGAAATATATAAAAACGGTTTCAGAATGATAACCATGATTTTTAAGGTAATGCACATGGTCGGAACGAGTTTTTTCCAGTATTTTGCCCCGATGGTTTTTGGTAAAATTTCCGATAACACCAAAATCGCTAAAGTCATAACACCGGAAGCTATTCCCAAATAGGCCTGTCCGTACATGGCGGCAACCTGAGCACCGACACCGGCGGCTCCGACCGTATGGGCAATTGTGTTTAATGTTAAAATCGCGGCCAAAGGAGTGTCAATATTTTGTTTTAATGCTGAAACCTTTTTATACCACTTAGGGCTTTTTTCTTCTAATTGGGCGATAAAACTCGGTGTAATGGAAAGAAGAGCAGCTTCCATCACCGAACAGAGAAAAGATATCCCGATAGCTAAAGAAGCGAAAAACACTAAAAGAAACATATTATTTTTTATAAAACCTTATCTTGTTAACGTAATCAGTCGCATTATAATAAAATCTCTTGAAAAGTAAAGAGGCGGGGGATAGAATTTAAGAACTTGTTTATTAATAAAAAGGATAAGTTATGACGCCGAAATTTGCCTTTATAACTGACTTTGACGGAACCATCAGCGAAGATGATTTCTTTAATTACATTGCTCAGCGTTATTTTGATGATAAGGCATTGGCTCCGTGGCGGGAGTATTTGAGCGGAACAAAAACACATTTCGAGGCTCTGCGGGAAATGTTTTCAAAACTGAGAGTTCCGGAAAAAGAGCTGAAATCTTTTATTTGCGAAATCAAAACGGATAAGGAATTTTCCCGTACGGTCGAATTATGCTCTCAAAAAAATATTCCGGTTTTTATTTGCAGTGCCGGTTGCAACTATTATATTGATGTTCTTATCGGCGAAATTATTAAAAAGTTCCACATATCATTAATAACCAATATCGGAAAATATGATGAAACACAAGGTTTGCTGATGAGTAAACCGGAAAAAACTTCACCTTATTATGATGAAAAAGTCGGCATTTCCAAAGCTTCAATTGTCCGCAAATTGCAAGCGGAAGGCTTTAAGGTCATTTATGCCGGAGACGGACCACCGGATATTGAAGCAGCTCAAATAGCGGATTATGTTTTTGCCAAAAAAATCCTTTTGAAAAAATGTCGGGAAGACGGGATTAAAACTCTTCCTTTTCATGGTTTTCAGGATATTTCAAAATTTATAGAGGAGCTTTAAATGTTATACGCCCCATATCCCAACAAACAAATTAATATTCCGTATTTGCTTAAAATAGGAAACGGAAAAATCCGAAAAATAGGTAAATATCTGGTCGATAAAAACTTAAATAATATTGCTTTGTTCTGGAGTGAAGGCATAGAACACTTGCTGGAAGAAAAGCTTTATGAAGGGTTTAAGGAGCAAGGTATAAACATTGTCCATAAACAAGATGCCAAAGTAATCAATATTGAAGAAATAACAACGGTTGCGTTTAATCTTCCCAAAAATGTGGATGCCATTGTCGGTATTGGCGGAGGAAAAGCCTTGGACTTTTCCAAATTCTGTGCTCACTTGTTAAAAATCCCGTTTATTTCGGTTCCGACCTCCACATCCAACGACGGTTTTTGCAGTCCGTCGTCATCCCTGATTGTTGACGGAAAACGTAAAACCGTAAAATCCAGCATTCCGTTCGGCGTAGTGGTTGATTTGGATGTTATCCGTTCGTCTCCTCAAATATGCTTATATTCCGGAATAGGAGACATGGTTTCCAAAATTACGGCTCTGCACGATTGGAAACAGGCCGCGGAAAAAGGGTTGGACCGCTATAACGATTTTGCCTCCATGTTGGCGTATAATTCTTTGGATTTGCTGTTTCTGAAACATTCCACGGATATTAAAAGCCCCGAATTTCAACGTAGTTTGGTTACGTCGCTGTTGATGAGCGGTATTTCCATGGAAGTGGCGGGAACATCCCGTCCGGCCAGTGGTTCGGGGCGTCAATGGTGCTTTGGGAACGGTGCATCCCGAG
>CAZFRT010000022.1:0-15979 GCA_964521455.1 uncultured Azospirillum sp. | reverse complement strand
CGGAAGCAAAACTCGGTGAAGCTCAGGATATTGCCAATGTTGTGGCTTTCCTTGCTTCTGACGAAGCTCAATACATTACCGGACAAACAATTAACATCAATGGCGGTATGGCTATGATTTAATTTCGAACCGGTTTCGAAAAAAAAACCCTCTCTTTCGAGAGGGTTTTCTTTTTATTGAAAAACAAAACAGTCTTCTTCAAAAACACAACCTGAAATTTGCAAACAACGATTTAATTTCTCGTCTTTAACTCCGCCAAGTTTTTTATAAAAATACTCTGCCGCCATATTTCCTTTAGCCATAAACAAATAAAAAGGTTTATCTCCGATAAATTCCCTAAAAGCATTTACCAACATCCTGCCGACACCTTTCTTTTGATTATCAGGATGCACATACAAGGCATAAATTTCATACCCATAACCGGAAAAATCATCCCGACTTTTTCCTCCGCAAAGATAACCCAGGATCTTTCCGGAATCATCTTCAACCACCCAAACCCTTATTCCTCGAAGTTCTGCCTCTTCAATAGTTTTCCGCCAATTGGAAATTCTCCGGTCATCAATCTTTTTTTCCGCCAAGAGTTCAGACGGAATAATTCCGGCATAAGCAGAATGCCAAGTTTCCACATTAATTTCGGTTATCTCCTGTTCATCACCGAATTTCGCAAACCTTACTTTCATTTTTTACCTCAAAAATTAAGGCAGGATTTTCAATCCTGCCTTAATGTAACAAGCTTTATTTCTTATACAAAGAACGAGGAACATAATGCGTGTGCAAGAGTTCGTGTGCTTTGTGAGAACCGGCCTTGCCCAAATATTCATCATACAAAGTCTTAACGGCTTCGTTTTTATGAGAGAGACGGTTTTTAGCTTGTAAATCTTCATCTAACAAACCTTTTGCCCTCTTCTGACGAATATCATCGGTAATACCTCTCGGCTTAGGCTGTCCCGGCATCATAACACGAGGCTGACCACCACCGGCAACACATCCGCCACGACAAGCCATAACTTCAATAAAGTGGTAAGGTGTTTCTTCTCCGTTGGCTTTTGCTTCACGAACACGATTCAAAACCTCTTCCACATTACCGATACCATGAGCCACGGCAATACGGATTTTTGTCCCTTTAATATCAATCTCGGCTTCTTTAATTCCTTCCAGACCTTCAATTTCAGAGAAATTAATGTCTTTCAGTTCCTTTTTAGTAATATAGTAATAAGCCGTACGCAAAGCAGCCGTCATAACACCGCCGGTTGTTCCAAAAATCGTTCCCGCACCGGAATACTCACCCAAAGGAGAGTCTGCCTCTTCAGGTTCCAAATCGCGGAAACTAATACCGGCTTGCTTAATCATCCGAGCCAATTCACGGGTTGTCAGGGAGACATCCACATCTTGGAAACCTGAACTGCTCATATCCTCACTACGGACAATTTCCCACTTTTTAGCAGTACAAGGCATTATGGAGATAACCCGAATTTTAGCCGGATCAATCGCCATTTTCTCAGCATAATAAGTTTTTGCCAAAGCACCGACCATAGATTGCGGAGACTTACAGGTTGAGAAATGCGGAATCATATCATGATGATATTTTTCCAACAAATCTACCCAAGCCGGACAACAAGAAGTCATCATAGGCAAGCTTTCCGGATTATTCTTAAAGCGTTCTACAAATTCGGAAGCTTCTTCAATAATCGTCAGGTCAGCACCAAAGTTGGTATCAAAAACTCGATTAAAACCTAAACGACGTAAAGCGGCATAAGTTTTTCCGGTGAGATTCTCACCAAAATCATAACCAAACTCTTCACCGATAGCTACACGAACAGCCGGAGCAATCTGGACAATCGTGTAAATATCCGGATCATTCAGCATATCCCATACTTTTTGAGTTTCATCATATTCAACAATTGCACCGGTCGGGCAGTGAGCAGAACATTGACCACACTTAATACAAGGACTGTCTGCAAGGTTAATTCCGCCAGCAGCCGTAATTCTGGTTGCCAAACCGCGGTTGAGATAACTCAAAGCCCAAACATTCTGCTGATTCTGGCAGACTTCAACACACCGACCGCAAACAACACACTTGGAAGAATCCAAAACAATCGATTTGGTGGAATCATCCAACGGATATTTTTTATTCAGGCTTGGCAAACGAGAATTTGAAATACCGAAAGTATTGGCCAAATCCTGCAATTCACAATGTCCGGAACGAATACAAGTCAAGCACTCATTCGGATGATTACTCAAAATCAATTCCAAAACGGTTCTGCGAACATTTACAATCTCCGGATCAGAAGTGATAACTTCCATTCCTTCACCGACCGGCGTGCAACAAGAACGTAAAATTCTGCCGTTAACCTTAACAATACAAATACCGCAACCTGCTGTCGGATCAACATCCGGATGTTTGCAAAGTGTAGGAATATCAATCTGGGCTTTTCTTGCCGCTTCCAAAATAGATGTACCGGCAGGAACTTCAACTTCATGATTATCAATTTTCAGTTTTACCATTTTATTTCTCCTCTGCCTCTGAATTATCTTTTTTACCTTCGCCGACTTTTTCCAGATATTCATTTTCATAGAACTTCAGCGTTGATAAAACAGGGTTCGGAGCTGTCTGACCCAAACCGCATAACGAAGCTTTTTGCATAGCTGTTGCAATTCTCTTCAAGTCGGCAATATCCTGTTTTGTTCCCTTACCTTTGTTAATTTTTTCCAAAAGCAACAACATCTGCTTACCGCCGATACGGCACGGAGCACATTTTCCGCAGGATTCGTCAACCGTAAAGTCCAGATAGAAATTGGCAATATTAACCATATTTGCGGTTTCATCCATAACAATCATACCGCCGGACCCCATGATTGAACCGACTTTTTTCAATTCTTCATAACAAACTGGCAAATCCATATATTCCAGAGGAATAACACCGCCGGAAGGACCACCGGTCTGAACGGCTTTCAATTTCTTGCCGTTTGGCACGCCGCCGCCGATTTCCTCGACAATTTCGCGAATGGTTGTTCCCATCGGAACTTCAATCAAACCAGAATGTTCAACTTGTCCGGTCAAAGCAAAAACTTTGGTTCCTTTTGATGTTTCCGTTCCGAAAGAAGCAAACCAATCTGCCCCTTTAAGAATAATTGTCGGAATATTACCCAGTGTTTCAACATTGTTGACACAACTAGGTTTTTCCCACAAACCTCTGTCTGTCGGATAAGGCGGACGAGGACGAGGGGTTCCGCGTTTACCTTCAATAGAGTGAATTAACGCTGTTTCCTCACCGCAAACAAATGCACCTGCACCCAAACGAATATCAATATTAAAACTGAAATCCGTTCCCATAATGTTATTACCGAGCAAACGGGTTTTTTTACAAGCCTTGATAGCTTTTTCCAAACGTTCCACCGCCAATGGATATTCGGCACGAACATAAAACCATCCTTCTGTTGCCCCGATAGCATACGCAGCGATCATCATACCTTCAATAACGGCATGCGGATTTCCTTCCAAAATGGAACGATCCATATAAGCACCCGGATCGCCTTCATCTCCGTTACAAATAATAAATTTCTCATCCACAGTCGGTGTTTTGGCTGCGATTTCCCACTTCATACCGGTAGAAAATCCGCCGCCCCCACGACCGCGAAGACCTGATTTTTTAATTTCCTGAACCACTTCTTCCGGCTTCATGGTTTTCAAAACTTTTTCCAAGGCCAAATAACCGCCGTGAGCAATATATTCCTGAATATCTTCCGGATCCAAATGTCCCGCATCCTTCAAAACAACTTTTTCCTGCTTGGTGAAGAACGGCAAATCCAAAGACAGAATATGCTTAGCTAAGAACTCAGGAACTTCAAAAGTTTCTCCTTCTTTCAACTTCAAAGCCGGAGCAATATGTTCTGTTACAATCATACGGGCAACCAATGGTTCCAAACGCTTGTACAAAACATCTTTCTGCCCCTTGATTTCTACTCTCATCAATGGACCTTGGGCACACAACCCCATACATCCGGTCGGAACAATACGAACCTGACCTTCCAAATCATGGTCAACTAAAGCGGATTTTACAATGTCGATAATGTCATCACTTCCCGAAGATTTACACCCGGTAGAGTGGCAAATATAAATATTGCAATCAAACCGCTCCAAATCTTTGTTCTTTTCTTTGGCGATTTCATGAATATCAAATCTTTTATCAATATTTGCGTCAGCCATTATATTTACTCCTTATCATCCGCCAATTTGTTTCTCCACTCATCCAGAATATTACGGACATCACCCGGAGTAACACGACCATAAGTCTTACCGTTTACAACACAGACCGGAGCCAAACCGCAACAACCGACACAACGAACACACTGCAAATGGAACATTCTGTCGGCAGTACTTTCGCCTTCACCGATACCAAGTTCTTTTTTGAACTCTTCTAAAACTTTATCATTTCCTTTTAAATAACAAGCCGTACCAGTACACACTGAAATTACGGCTTTTCCCGGAGCTTCTAATTTGAAGAAGTTATAAAAAGTAAGCACTTCATAAATTCGTGCCAAAGGAATATTCATTCCGACGGCGATTTCCATCGCGTCTTCCCAAGGAATATATCCTTTTATATCTTGAATTTCATGCAAGGCCATAATCAATGACCCGCGTTTCTTACGCCACTTTGCAGCAACTTGGGAAGCTACAGACCCATCACTCATTAATTCCACCCTTCTTTTAATTAAAGTTCAAATTATCCAATCCAAACAAGTTTTTCGACTGGAGGGTTAATTTCTCATAAAAATGATAATAACAGGATATTCGTAAAGAAATCCTTATTCAAGAACTATTTAAATTTGAGAAAATTTTCTTAATAAATAGAAAGCATTAGTTGGCGATACTTCTTTATGCCCTACCCGAGTGCTGATATTGCTGAGTATTCGACCGCTCATGTTCTGAAGAGTGAACCGAATTCTGCTCTGCTTCAAAACGGGTTACCTGAGCCCTATCTCTCGGATTAACACCTCTTTGCAGCATTTTTATTTCTTCAGGAGACAATTTCTCTTTCTCCTTAGATTCCGGTTTATTCCCTTTCTTTCCTTTGGACGGGGCATCTATTTCATTAAGCTTCTTATCAACCACTTCCTGATTCCGACCGGTTTTTGTTATATTATTGTCTTTGAGCTGTTTAGATACTTTTTCCGTTTTATTTTTAACTTCTTCTACTTTCTTTTCAGCTTCTTTTTGAGCACTCCGAACTTCTCCGTCAGCTTTTACAACTTCCTTATTACCCTTTTGAGACCAATCCAAAACCATTGTTTGATTATTTTCATCTTGATTTCTCAGTTCATTTCTTCTTTTTACTCTTTGACGTAAATGATCAATTTTCTCTTTTCTGGCATTATTGGTTTCATGACGAGTTGATAGTTCTTTGATTTCTTTATCAATTTTATTACTTCGAGCCTCAATGGCTGCCATATTTCTCTTTTCTTTATTCTGAGCTTTTTTATTTTCTTTTTCTAATCTCTCTCTGGCTTCTTTTTCAGCGGCTAAACGCTCGTTTCTTCTGGAATCTTGGGTTCTTTTAGCGTTTTCTCTTTTTCGAGCAGATTCTTCCTGTTTTTTAGATTCGTTACGTTGAGAAAATTCCCCTTGCTTACGATTAATTTTCAAAGCTTCTTTCAAACTCTTAAACCATTCTTTTAACTTATTCGGTTTAACAGTTCGTGCTTTTTGTTGGCTTACTTCAGCACCAGCCGGACTTTTAGCCACATATTTTTTTCTGGACTTGCTTTCTTTGACATTGCTCTTGCTTTGCTTAGACATAAAACCTCTCCAAGAACCTCATTTTTGTCCATTATATCACAAAAATATTAAAACAACAATTAATAACCACACCAAATTTATTAAAAATCTTTGGCAGAAACAAAAAATTTTAGTGTTTTTCTAATATATTTTGTTTATAATCCCCGCTATGAAGAAACTTAACCTATATATAGTAAAACAAATCATTGTCGGATTTCTGTTGGTAACCTTTTCTCTGATGTCCATCATCTGGCTCACCCAATCCCTTCGTTTTGTTGAGCTTATTACCAATAAAGGGCTACCGGTCAGCATTTTTGTAAAAATGACTTCCCTGCTTATGCCTCGTATTTTTATTATTCTTTCCCCTATTTCCCTTTTTGTCTCCACATTGTTTGTTTACAATCGAATGATTGCCGATCGAGAACTTTCGGTCATGATGGCGGCAGGCATCAGTCCTTGGCAATGTGCAAAACCGGCTTTCTACGTTGGAATATTCATGTCATTATTTTGTCTTTACACAAACAACATCGGTATTCCCGCCGCGGAAAAAGCTTTTAACGAATTGGAATGGCAAGTAAAAAACGATGTCTCTCATCTGATGTTTCGGGAAGGCGAATTTACTACCATGCAAAACAACTTAACTGTTTTTATTACCACACACGAAAAAGACGGCTCAATCAGCGGTATCCTCGTCAACGATGAAAGAAACCCTAAGACCAAAGTAACCCTTTCTGCAGAAAAGGGGCGTATTGTCTACACGGAAAAAGGTCCGAGAATCATTATGATTAACGGTATCAGACAAGAAATCAACCGCACCAATGCCCAATTTTCATCTTTAAGCTTCGATCGTTACTCCGTAGATTTTGGAACGGTAGGTTCAAAAAAAGCTAAAGAAACCGGAGCCCGAGAAAAGAGCCTTTGGGAGTTATTAACAGCAAAAAATGACACCGGTTTAACACCGAAAGAAGTAAATCGCTATATCGTGGAAGGTTGTCGCAGAATCTTAACCCCTTTATATAATCTGCTTTTTGCTTTAGTTGCCTGCACCGGACTTTTGGTTGGAAACTTTAACCGCAGAGGACAAACCAAACTGATTTCCGTATCGATCATTGCCATGGTTATAATTCAAGCCGGAGACTTGGCTTTCGGTAATATTTCTGTTAAAAACCTGTATTTTCTACCACTCTTGCTTATAAACTTTTTTATTCCGCTGATAATTTGCATATACACGCTTCTGTTCTATAATCCGGCAACACAAAGAAAAAAACACAAAGGACCGGAAAACCATGGATAAATCTTTCTTCAAATCATTGCTGCTTATGGTTGCGGGCTGTTTGTTGGGAGAAACATCCGCAGCTTTTGCTCAACTGCACATGGATGCGGGAACTTTGCCAAACAACGACAAAAAGAAAATATCCCCTTATGTTACAATTAATCCGGAAAAAAACATCACTAACGTTTTCCCTTCTACAGAAAACAATAAGATTGAAAAAGAAACATCAGAAATTTATTTCAGTGCCGACGAGTTGGAAGACAATCAAGATTTAGAAACCATAACCGCCAGCGGAAATGTTAACATTATCCGCAAAAACATCAGCTTAATAGCCGATAAAGTCATTTATAACCAAAAAGACGATGTGATTACCGCGGTCGGAAACGTAACTCTTGTGGAAAAAGACGGAAATGTTATGTTCTCGGACTATGTCGTTTTAAGCGACAAAATGAACCGAGGAGAAATGCAGAATATTAAAGTCATTATGAAAGATGAAACCCGTATGGCTGCAAGAAAAGTCCGTCAACTGAAAAACAAAAATAAAATTTTGGATCAGGTTGTTTATTCTCCTTGCAACGTATGTCAAACCATGAATCCCCTTTGGCAGTTAAAATCCCGACAAGTAAAACATGACGCGGAAAATCAAGACGTATATTACAAAGATACTTTCCTTGAAGTAAAAGGCGTTCCTGTATTTTATACGCCGTTTTTCTCACATCCGGATCCTCAGGTAACCAGAAGAACCGGTTTTCTGCCGCCGAAACTTTCCAGCAACAGCTATTTGGGAGCCGCTTTGCAGCCAAACTACTTCTGGGATATTTCAGACCACGAAGATTTTCTGTTTTCTCCGATACTCAGTTCAGACAAAGGATTAATCCTTGGCGGTACTTACAGAAAGTATTTTTCTCGCGGAGATGTCAATTTTAGCGGAACAATTATGACCGACAAAGACAATGATGAAAACCGCGGTAATCTCTTCGGAACTGCCCGTTATGAAATAAATGACTTCTGGTTAGCTGATTTGGATATTAACTACGCTTCTGACGGAGCTTATCTGAAAGACTTATCCCTGCCAAAAAAAGATGACGCATGGCTGACCAGCAGAGCCAGAATGCAGGGTTTTGACAATCGAAATTATGCAGCAATTGAGGCTTATTATTATAAACAAATCAGCAGCAGCCTCATCAAATACGACAAACCTTATGTTGTTCCGGTCTTTACTTATGAAAACATCAGCGAACCGGGAACTTACGGATCATACAACAAAACAACTTTTGATTTTGCTTCCGTTTACAGAGAACAAGATGATTCTTCCCAAAGAGCAACAATGATTAATTCTTGGGTATTGCCGTACACCAGTCCTTACGGTGAAAAATACCGAATGATTGCCTCTTTGAAATCCGATTTATATTACGTTGACAACTACCTTAATCCTCAAGATGAAATCTACACCGGAACCGTCGGCCGAATGATGCCGCAAGTCGGTTTGGAATGGAAATTGCCTTTTGTTCGGGCAACAGAATCCTCCCGACAAATTTTGGAACCGACTGTCGTTGCTGTTGCCGCCCCGAACGGCGGAAACAAAATCAACAAGATTCCAAACGAAGACAGTATGAATATTGAACTCGACGATACGAATGTATTGGATTTGGATCGCTATGCCGGTTATGACCGAAACGATACGGGAAGCCGTGTCAGCTACGGTTTAAATTGGAGTTCTTACGGCGATATAACCGGACGTTCTTCCGCTTTCATTGCCCAAAGCTATTACTTCGATTCGGACGAGAGTTTCTCTCAAAGTATGGGAACTAAAGAACGCTTCAGTGATTATGTCGGACGAATTTATGCCAATCCGCATAAATATCTGGACTTAAACTACCGTTTCCGAATGGATAAAGACAATTACGAAATACAATACAATGAGTTGTCAACCAGTATCGGCCCTGAAATTTTCAGCTCTTATATTTCTTATATATATTTACAGGGCAAAGGCCGTGAAACCATAAAAGAAGGATATAATGAACGTAAAGAACTCTATCTGGCTTTCAAATCAAAATTAACCAAAGACTGGAGTATTGAAGTTTTTGATCGTATAGACCTGGCTCCGAACGGAGGAACCTTGGAATACGGCGGAAATATAATTTATGAAGATGAATGTTTGAAACTAATAACATCTCTGCGTAAATATAACTCAAATTATAACGAAGAATATGACGGTGACGGCGGAAACTACGAAATAAGTTTCTCCTTCCTGCTTAAGACGCTCGGCGGATTCGGCTCAAACTAAGTTAATAAGGAAAAAATCATGATAAAAAAAATAATGCTGATTTTAGGATTAATGATTCTTTCATCTCCAACACAAGCCTATGATTTTTCATCATTAAACACTGCCCAATCATCTTCGGATACAGGAAAATCCGTCGTTTTCAAGAAATCCGCCCCTACACCGGCGGCCGCTTCCAAAAAAGAACCAACTCCTCAGCCATCGGCACCCGTAATTCCACAAAAAATAAAACTCTATAATAATGACATCAAAATAGTTGCCTTGGTAAACGGTGAAGTCATTTCAACTAAAGACATGGAAAATAGAGTTAATGCTTTTGTCATGACAACACAAATTCCTCTTAATCACCAAACAAAAAACATGATTAAACAACGTGTTTTGCAAGCCGCTATTGATGAAAAATTAAAGCTTCAAGATGCTGAAAAAAACGGAATAAATATCAGTGAAAAAGAAATTGATTCATCGATTCGCAATTTTGAATTAACTAACAAAATTCCAACCGGCCAACTAAAAAATATCCTGAAAAAAGAGCAGGTAAGCGAGGATGTTTTCCGCAGCCAAATGAAATCTGATTTGGCTTGGATAAGATTGATAAAAAGAAAGACCGCGGCAGATGCCAAGCCAACAACCAAAGAAGTAGAAGAAGCCATCCAAAAAGCCGAAAAAGCTTCTTCTCTCCGCAAATATAAAGTTTCAGAAATCGTCATTCCGATAAAAGAAGCTCAAAACATCCAAGCTTTAGTTTCCAATCTTCGCAGTGATCCGAGATTCGAGCTCTATGCCATGCAATTTTCTCAAAGTCCAAGCTCTTCCAGCGGAGGAAAACTCGGCTGGGTAAATGAAGGACAACTTCCCGACATTTTAGAAGCAAGATTGAAAAAAATGTATGAAGGAACCATTTCTGACCCCATAAAATCCGGAAACAATTACTACATTCTTAAATTGGAAAAAGCTTATAATCCTAAAAAAGACAAACCGGAAATTCCAAGTCGTAAAGAAATGGAGAATTTTATTGAAAATCAAAGAATGGAAGAATTTGCCAACCGACATTTGCAACATCTTCGCCAACAAGCGGTTATAGAATTGAGAAACTGATGACTGCCATTACTGACCTTATTAATACCCTGCCAAGCTTAAGGAAAACTGTTGAAAACCATGGTTTAATGGCAAAAAAAGCCTTAGGTCAAAATTTTCTGCTCGACCGAAATATCACAGATAAAATTATTCGTCTATCGCTGAATGCCCAAAACAAAAACGATTTCTGTAATGAATTTGTATATGAAATCGGTCCCGGTCCCGGCGGATTAACTCGTTCGATTCTCGTCAACAATCCTCAAAAACTCACTGTTGTGGAAATGGATGAACGTTGTATTGCTATAATGAATGAAATAAAAAATAAAGTCGGCGAAAAACTGGAAATAATCAACGGAGACGCTTTAAAAGAGAACTTCGGCACAAAGGACAAAGCTCCCAGACACATTATCAGCAACTTGCCTTATAATATTTCCGTTCCTCTCTTGCTTGGTTGGCTCAAAGACATACAAAACTTTTCAAGCATGACTCTTATGTTCCAAAAAGAAGTTGCAGACAGAATTATAGCCCCTATAAAATGCAAGGACTATGGACGAATATCCATCCTTTCGCAACTCCTTTGCAAAATCGATCGATTATTAGATATTAATCCGAATTGTTTTGTCCCGGCTCCCAAAATATGGTCCAGCGTTCTTTTGTTTCGTCCGTTAAACACAAATCTGACGGAAAAACAAATAAATAATATAGAAAAACTGTCAACCCTTGCCTTTGGACAAAGAAGAAAAATGATTCGCCAGAGCTTAAAATCAATTCCGAATATTGAGGAAAAATGCTCACAAGCTGGTATTTTAATAACCTCAAGAGCCGAAGAAATTACTCCTCAGCAATATTTGGCTTTAGCCGATTTAATATAAATTTTGACAAAAAATGTTGTTTTTTTCAAAAAAATAGTATATAAACAAGTTTAATAAAAACTATAATTATCACTAAACATCATAAAACATGAAAAGAACGGTCATTGGAATCTTCTTAAAAAAGACCCAATTCAAAAAAGCCAAACTGGAAACAGTCACTGTTCATGACGGAAAAATTGATTTCAACTTTCTGAAATCAATCATCGAAATGGTTAAAGAGCGTATCGGCAGTCTGGAGTTTAACAAAAACTCCTGTAATACGTGGATATGGAACAACGTACCCATTGAAAGCATAATAAACCTCTTTACCTCCACACCGAGAAAAGCCGCCATGCTGAGGGGACAAATCATCTCACCGCAAATTCCTCGTGAAATTATCCGCCTTTATTTGGCTCATATCATTGAGGAACCCGTGGAATCGCTTGATGAAACAAAACCGGTTACAAGCCTGACTCTTCCTGTCTGCGGAAAACAAGAAGACTCATACCTGACCACCGTCTTTTGGTGCGAAGAATTTTTCCAAAAACGTATTCCCACCGAACTTTTTGAAAAAGGAACAATCGGACAATTAATCGATTTTCTCCAAAAAAGTTAAAAAAGACACTCCTTTTTCGACAGTCGCATGATATTTATTCATGCGACTGTTTTTTTATAAAAAACAAACACATAAAAAAAATCAAAAATTTTGTCAAATTTTGACTTAAAAAGGGTTGTATTTTTATTTCCTTTGTGTTATTCATAACAACATAATCTTTATTATCATAGTAACAAAATTTAGATAACGAAATACTCACTCTAAAATTTATTATCATGGAAGTAAACGTAAAGCTCATCCCGCTGTATTTCGGCTTAAAAGCAAAGTACAGCAGCAAAGCATTCGAAAATGCCAGTCGCGAAGTCATTCTCAAGTCTCCCATCATCAAGATGCCCAAAAAGGAATTCTTCCTTGCGGTACAGAGAGTCAATGACAAGTACAAAACCAACGTAGATGCAAAAAACCTCTACAAACTTGGCAGAGCCATTCTCTTCTGCGAGTTGGGAAATATCTTCGCCGAATACCCCCGCCTGCACCGCAAACAGGTTATCCGCCTCTTCGAGACCCATGCCAGCATCAAAAAAAATGCCGACATATCAGGAGCTGCAATCACCAGACCGCACCTCATTGACCTCGTTGACCTGCTCGAAACCTACACCGGCCGCCGGCTCTCTGACAATTCGTCAACTCCGCTGGCTTATCTCGAAAGAGCTTGTGAAAAAGGAGAAGTCATCACGATAATGGATATCGCTGATTTCATCTGTGCCAAAGAGGGCCGCAAGATAGGAAAAATCCTGTCCCGTATCGCCCGACCGCGAATTTCCCGCGAAACAGTCAAGAGTTACATCGCCGACTGTTGCGAGATTAATGTTGAAGAAGTGAACGAAGACGCCCCTATCACCTCGCTCACTCCCGCTATCGGAGGAGGTGGAGCTCGTGATTACTACCTGATAGTTATGTGGTGCGAAAGCGAATTCAACAAAATTGTTCAAAACAATTTCGTTGAGACCCGAACCATCGGAGACCTTATCAACTTCTTTGCTCAGTAAACACTGAAAAGAACTGACTTTTTCATTTTTTTGCTTATCAAAAACAATCAAACGAGGTTGTCGTGAGACAATCTCGTTTTTTATTATTTCAAATTTGCCAAAGGATGTTTTTTCTGAACTGTTTCAATTAACTTTTCCGAAACAATATGCGTATAAATTTCCGTCGTGGCAATATCCTCATGTCCCAACATTTTTTGTACGGAACGCAAATCAACATCTTTATTCAACAAATGCGTAGCAAACGAATGTCTTAAAACATGGGGAGAAATTTTAGAAGGAGGAATTCCTGCTTTTACGGCAATATTCTTTATCTGCTTAAAAAAAGCATCTCTAGTTAAATGCCCCGAAGAAGAAGTCTTGGAAGGAAACATCCAGATTGATTTACCTTTTGCTTTCAAAAAATAATCCCGATAATCAAAATACCGAGCCACCGCATCCAAAGCCGCCCGGGCAACCGGAACGATTCTTTCTTTGTTTCCCTTTCCTCTTATCAATATTTGCCCTTTTTCAAAATTAATGGAATTTTCGAGCAAAGAAACCAATTCCGAAACCCTCAAACCACAAGCATACATCAGTTCCAACATAACGGCCATTCTTTTATGATTCAAATCATCATAACTTTCCGCCGCTTCAATCAACTTATTTATTTCATCTCGAGTCAAAAATTTAGGCAACGGCTTTTCTCGCTTTGGCATCAAAAGATTAGCCGATGGATTGTCTTGAATGTCTTTTTCTGAAAATAAAAATTTAAAAAATTCACGAAGAGCTGAAAGTTTGCGAGAGATACTCTTTGTCGCAAAATTCCTCTTACTGCTCAAATACTGAATAAACTCGGTAATATCCTCTTTTGTAATAGAGGACAAATCCCGACACCCCGTAAAATCATAAAACTGTTCCAAATCCTGACGATAAGCTTTCACCGTATTTTGCGAAGCTCCTTTTTCTGCAACCATCATTTCCAGAAAATCATCAACCGGATTTTTCATCTATCTATTCAAAAAAGTGTTTTCCAGCGGCTGTTCAACGGTTTCTATATTGACCGGAACTTCTCTCGATGCCATAAAAAGCAACGCCAGCAAAACTGCCGCACCGGCAATATAAAAGATTGCTTTTGATTTTTTCTGTCTCATTTGCTATAACCTCTGTAAAAATATATTGATAAAATACTCAAACATCTTTTATATTGTTAACATAATAAAGGTGAAAGAAAAATAAAAAAACAACAATGAATAATAAAATAGATAAAATAATTTTGCTGGTAGGCCTTATGGGTAGTGGAAAGACCAGCGTAGGCAAACGTTTGGCAAAAAAATTAAACCTACCGTTCGTCGACGGAGACCAAGAAATTGAAAAAGCGGCCGGATTATCTTTAGTTGATGTCCTTAAATGCTTCGGTGAAGAAGAATATCGTGCCGGAGAAATGAGAGTTATGAAACGCCTTCTTCAGGGAGAACCTTGCGTTTTGGCTTCGGGAGGCGGCTCCTTTGTCGCGGCACAAACCCGCAAACTGGCTAAAGAACATGCCATAACCATTTGGCTTAAAGCAGACATCGATGTTTTATACAACCGTACTGCCGGCAGAAAACATCGTCCGTTTTTAGAAGGCGACGACAGTCATCTCAAAAACAAACTCGAAAAATATATCAGCGAAGAATATCCTTATTACTCCGAAGCCGATATTATTGTCGAGACCAAAGAAGAGCAGGTCGACAATACGGTTAATCGGGTTATCTCTGCAATTAACGGTTTTGTATTGGAAAAATAAAGTGTCTTACGTCATTTTCAACATATGTATCCTCTGCGGTATTTTCTTGGCGGCATTTCTCACAAACAGAAAAAGCTCTCAAAAAAACAATCTTTGTAAAGAAACGCCAAATAAAGAAGAAGAGGATATGCTTAAAAGCGTTCTGGATTTGGATGAAGTTGAAGTTTATGATGTTATGAACCACCGCAAAAACCTTTTTTCCATAAACATTGAGCTTCCTACAGAAGAAATTGTCAAAAAAATAAAAGACTGCCCTTTTTCCCGAATACCGATTTATAAAAACAAACCGGACAACATTGTCGGAGTTATCAGAGTCAGACACTTGTTGCAGGAATGTGTCGATAAAAATAACAACTTCTCCAAAATAAAAATCACGGAATTAATGGCAAAACCATGGTTTATTCCCGACAATACCACTTTAATCCAGCAATTGCAGCTTTTTCAGGCTCGCAGAGAGCATTTTGCCTTTGTTGTGGATGAATATGGCGACTTACAGGGAATTGTTACTCTTGAGGATATTTTGGAAGAAATCGTCGGGGATATTAATGACGAAAGCGACATCTCATCTTTAGATATCATGGGTATTCGCAAAACCGGAGACAAATCTTATCTGGTTGACGGACAAGTCCCTATTCGGGATTTAAACCGAAAACTCGACTGGAACATCAGCGATGAAAATGCCGTAACCGTTGCCGGATACCTTTTAGATATGACCCAGTCCATTCCGGAACAAGGACAAAAATTCGTTTTCGGAGACTTTGAATTTGAAATAATCAAACGCAATAAGAACCAAATCAGCCAAATCAAAATTTCTAAGATAAAAAATCCGCCAGTTCTGCAATAAAAGGAATTGTTTGTTCCAAAACTTTTTCGGGATAAGTGTAAAAATTCCGAAAATCCTGTCGCCATTCCAACTGCAAAATCTGAGGTAAACCAAACTCTTTTTGATAACGTCCGGTCAATCCTTTTATCCCCCTGTAATCAGGATGATTTATCACCATTTTAATCTTATACTTTTCTGTCAGCTCTCGGATTTTCAAAATTTCACTCCGATAAACACCCGCGGAAAAGTTCCCTGTTCCTACAGCCAAATCAAACTCCCGACTGTTATCCATTCCGTGAATATCCAAAAAATATTTATCTCCGAGATTCTTCTCTTTTATAAAATCACTGATTAAAATCTTTTGAGAACAAAAACCCGTCCTGACTAAAGATGAATACCCAAATTTCTCACCGATAACTTTAACCAAAGCTCCCGTAAACAAATCAGGAGCTTTCACTTTCTTACAGACAAATGTTCTTATCGCATGGGGAGCTGACAAAACAACCCTACTTTTTCTGTCTTCGAAAC